>JBIKVL010000828.1:0-2904 GCA_044356875.1 Pirellulaceae bacterium
ATTGGCGGAACGAGCGGGCCCGAGCGCGACGGTGGGAACGCTTCTCGACGCCGTCGCCAGCGCCGAAGTCGTTCTGCTCGCGACCCCCTACGCCGCCGCCCCAGAACTGCTCGCGTCGCTCGGCGACCTCGGCGATCGCGTGCTCATCGACTGCTCGAATCCGCTCAAGCCGGACCTCAGCGGGCTGGTTGTCGAAGGCGGTCCGTCGGCGGCGGAACGGATCGCCGGCTGGGCCCGCGGCGGCCGCGTCGTGAAGGCGTTCAACGTCGCCAGCACCGCCACCATGGCCCAACCGCTGTACGATGGCCAAGCCGCCTCGATGTTCTACTGCGGCGATGATCGCGACGCCAAAACGCTCGTCCGGCAACTGGTCGCCGACCTCGATTTCGAACCCGTCGACGCCGGTCCCCTTCGCTGCGCCAGCTATCTCGAATCGCTCGCCATGCTTTACATCCACTTGGCGGTCCGCGAGGGCTGGGGTTCCCACTGCGCCTTCCGCATGATGCGGCGCGATCCACCGCCCAAGTAAGCGTCCGAGTAAAGTAAGCGACCAAGTAACCGACTCGGCCAACGCGACTGCCACGGACAACCACCGTTTCCGACGGCCACCGTTTCCGACGGCCCCTGCCGCGGAAAGAACGGCTTGCGGTTTTCAAGACTTTTCCCCAACGCGTCGGTAAGTTAATCTATCGCAGGCCCGTCCCCATGGCGGGGCGGGTTCGAGGCGACGACAGGTGTTGGCAGGTTTCGAGCAAGGGTGCAGCTTATGCGTATTCTCGTGGGGTGGGACGATCCGATCGAAGCGGAGACGATCAGCCTCGTTTTGAACGTTGACGAGAACTACGCCGAGGTTTACACGGAAGCCGAACCTTTCACCAAGGCGCTCTACAAGGGCGGCTGGGAAACGATTCTGCTCGCCCTAAATTTCCCGTCCGACGAAACGGCCTTCGACTTCTTCCAACGGACCCGCAAATCACTCCCCGAAGCCCCAGTGCTCGGCGCGTGGAAGTCGGGCGAAATCGTACAGCTCGCCAAGTTCATCTCGCACGGCCTGCGAATGAACATCCCGCGGGACATCAACGGCGAGTATCTGTTTTTGCTCCTGTACCTGATCGAGTCGGCTTACACGGCCGTGCAATCCGAGCGTTCGCGGTACTTGGCCGATCGGCTCCGCGAAGAAGTCGACTCGGTCCGCCGCCTGCAGGAATCGGTCATTCCCCACAACTTGCCGTCGCCGCCCGGCTACCACATCGCCGCCCGGTACGAACCGTCGCAAATCCGCGTGGTCGGCGACGTGCCGGTCGTCATGGCCGGTGGCGACTACTACGACGTCTTCACGCTCGATGAAGGCGGACTCGTCCTGCTGGTCGGCGACGCCTCCGGCCACGGCGTCAAGGCGTGCATGTCGATCATGACCATGCACACGCTGATGCGGATGATCCGCGACCGCAAGTATCCGAACGCGGTCGACTTCGTCACCGAAGTCAACAAACGGCTCAGCGACAACGACATCGTTCGCGACCAAGGCGGCTTCATCACGCTGCTCTACTGCATGCTCGACACCGTCAATCACCGCATCCAGTGGTCGTCGGCGGGCCACCCGATGCCGATGCTGCAGAACATGGAAACCAACGAGATCACCATCCTCGGCACCGAGGACTCCGCCGGCCTGCCGCTCGGCATCGATGGCGATTGGGGCTACGAAATCTGCAACTGGGAAATCCCGGCGAAACACCGCCTCCTGCTCTACACCGACGGACTCGATGAAGCCTTCCCGGAAGGCGGCGGCGACGATGAGCAATTCGGCCAAGCCGGCATCATGCAGACGTTGAAGGACTGCGTGCATCTCACCATCGAACAAACGCTCAATAAACTGTTCGAAGACTCGCACGCCGCCACTCGCGGCGCCGGCCGCGCCGACGATACCACCGTCGTATTGCTCGAACGCAGCGAATAACTCCCGCCCGCCGCCCCGAGGCCCCCCCCATGCACTCCGCCGCCCGCCGCCCGGTCGTCCCGTTCCCGATGTTCGCCACCGCCTGGGGAACGGCCCTGTTTTGCGTGGCCGGCCTAGCGGCCAGTTTGTTAGCGGCCAGTTTGTTAGCGTCGAATCGCGTCGCGGCCGCCGAAACGGCCCCAGCAGCGGCGGCCCCAGCAGCGGCGGCCCCAGCAGCGGCGGCCCCAGCAGCGGCAGTGGCGCCAACCGGCCACTGGTCGCAGTTCCGCGGACCGGCGGGCAATGGACACGCCGACTCGAAAAAGTTGCCGCTCACTTGGAGCGAAACCGAGCATGTGCGATGGAAGACACCGATCAGCGGCAAGGCTTGGTCTTCGCCCGTCGTGTGGGGCCAACAGGTGTGGCTGACCAATGCCACTCCGGACGGCAAGCGGCTCTCCGCCCTCCATGTCGATTTGGACACAGGCAAGGTGGTGCGGGATGTCACCGTGTTCGAAGTCGAGAAGCCCCAGTTTTGCATCGCCCGCAACAGCTACGCTTCGTCGACACCCGTGATCGAGGACGGTCGGTTCTACGCGCACTACGGCTCGGCGGGCACCGCCTGCGTCGACACGCAAACCGGCAAGCTGTTGTGGACTCGCCAAGACCTGCCGTGCAATCACCATCGCGGACCCGCGTCGTCGCCGATTGTCTGGGGCGACCTGCTCATCCTCACGTTCGACGGCTTCGACGTTCAGTATGTCGCGGCGCTCGATAAGTTGACCGGCACGACGGTCTGGAAGACGGACCGCCGCATCGAGTACGGCAGCGACAACGGCGACATCAAGAAGGCGTATGCCACTCCGCATGTCATCGAGGTCGCCGGCAAACCGCAACTGCTCGACCCCAGCGCCGGCGCCGCGATCGCCTACGATCCCAAAACGGGCGCCGAATTGTGGCGGATCCGC
>JBIKVL010000829.1:0-2903 GCA_044356875.1 Pirellulaceae bacterium
TGACACGAAGCAGTTCCGCAAGAGACTCGGCCGCGACGATCAATCGCGGCTCGATCAGTACCTGACCTCCGTTCGTGAGGTCGAACAGCGATTGCACACAGCGCGCGAGTGGGAACTGCGGCCAAAGCCGACAACAACTCAAACGCCGCCAGTTGATATTCAGGATCAGAAGCTGTTTTTCGAGAAGTTCGACCTGATGCTGTCGATGGCGCAGCTCGCTTTGCAGTCGGACTCCACCCGCATCGTGACGCTGATGGTGGATGCCTTCGCAACGCCATCGTTCAAACTAGGCGACAACGAGAACTCGACGACCGGCTATCACGATTTGAGCCATCACGGCCAGGCCGCAGACAAGGTGCGACAACTCGAGGAAGCCGACCGCCGACAGATGGCTCTGTTGAAGAAGCTGCTGCAAAACCTCGCCGAAACACGAGACGGAGAAGGACGATTGCTCGACAGCACCATGGTTCTCTTCGGCAGCAACATGGGCGACGCGAACACGCACGACAACTCCAATCTGCCGATCCTTCTGGCCGGTGGCGGTCTGAAGCACGGCCAGCACCTCGCCTTCCCGCACGACAACAACCGGCCGCTTTGCAATCTCTTCGTCACCATGTTGCAGAACATGGGCCTGGAGACAGAAGCCTTTGGTTCGAGCACCGGGACTCTCAACGAAGTCACCGGGTAGGATCCAGCATGAAAGCCTCGCCGTCAACAAGCGCTGGTATGCGCAGCTGTTCATCCCGTTCTCTACCCTCGGCGTCGAATTTCCGGCCAAAGGCATCACCTGGCAAGCGAATTTCGGCCGCAACCACGCTCTGCCGCGGGAAACCATCGAGCGCACCAGCTGGTCCAGCTCGCAGACGAGCACGAACATGGATCACACCGCTGTGATGGGCGAGATCGTTTTCGAGTGAGACGTTGCTAGTGACTTTCGGCTCGAGAATTCATCGCAGTTTTCCGCGTGCGGGAGTTGCGGACTGAATCGGGCCGAGGCGGCTGTGGAACTCGTATTGGTCGCCGCGATAAAGCGTCCGCTCCCACCAGAGCCGCGAGTCGTCGTCGAGATAGCCGACGGAGACGACTTCCAATGCCGGAGACTTGGCAGTGGTCTGAAGGTGCTTGGCTTCGCTGGCTGACAGCAGCACCGCTCGGATCACTTCATTCGCACCACCGATCTTGAGACCGTGCGTCTCGGTCCAGGTGCGATAGAGCGAGCCTTCCGCTTGCGACTTCGTCAGCTTCGGGCAGTGACGCTGCACGACGTAGCGATGCTCCAGAATCACCGGCACGCCATCCGCCAGGCGGATGCGATCAAGTTCCCATAACTCATCGGTCCGCGCGACACCTAAAGCGACATGGAGTGATTCATCAATCTCGGCGGCGGTCAGCTTGCCAAAGGTGAGAAGTTGGGTACTCGGCTTCTTCCCGGCAGCGCGAGCCTTCTCGGTAAAGCTGACCAGCGAACGGACGTCGTAGTCGATCATGTCGCGTCGGACGAACGTGCCGAGCCCCTTGCGGAACTCCAGAAAGCCCTCGGAAACCAGGCTGGCGAGCGACTTGTTGGCGGTCGCGCGACTGACCTGAAACCTTTCGGCGACTTCACGCTCCGTCAGAAACTGGTCGCCCGAGCGATACTCCGCCGCGAGCGCGGCTCTCAGTCGTTGGTTGAGCTGCTGATAGACGGGGCTGCGGACGAGGGACGTATCCATACGGGTGCGACCTTCTGATAAGGTTGACGACGTGGCTTAGCCACTGTACTATCGGGCAGCCGGAATGACAAGGGTCGGGGCGTCGCCTTTCGCTCCACGAAAGGAATTGTCGATGGATGAACTCATGAGCGGACAGCTTTGGTTCGCATTCGTCGTGCTGCAATCGTCAAGCGGCACAATTTCATCGCCGCGAATCTCGCTCTGCTGGCGCCGCCGGAACTCGCCGCGCCGCTGAAGGAGTCACTGCAACCATGAGAACGCGTTTCGCATTTACTTTGTTCGTTGTCGCGGTTGCCTCGTTCGGGACCGAAGGTATGGGGCGCGCGGTCGCGAGCGATGTCGATCCTCAAGTCGCCGCGTTCCTCAAGCGGTATTGCGTCGAGTGTCATGGCACGACGAAGCCGAAGGGGGATTTTCAAGTTGGCCTGCTGAAGGTCTCGGCAAATCAGGCGGATGCCAATAACTGGCAGCTGGTACTCGACAATCTGCAGCTCGGTGAGATGCCGCCGAAGGACGCCAAGCAACCACAACCAACCGAAGTGGAACAAGTCACAAGCTGGATTCAGAACGAGCTGTCGCGGGCGGCGACGGAACTCAAGGGCTCGGGCAGCGAGGTGGTCCTGCGGCGTCTCAACCGTGTTGAGTACGAAAACACCATCGCCGATCTGTTCGACGTGCATGGCCAGTTCACGGCGGGTTTTCCCGAAGATTTGCGCGAGCACGGCTTCGACAACAACGGCGCGGCTCTCATGCTGTCGGCCGCGCAGATGCAGGAATACATGAAGGCCGCCGATTTCATCCTGACCCGCGCCATCGCGCCGTCGCAACGACCGCAAACGGTCAACAGGACTTTCACGCTGCACGACGGCAATCGCCGCGCGATCGAAGGCGCCCGCAAGAATCTCGCTGACCGGCTGGCGAAGTTCGATAGTCTGACTCCGCAGGAAAAAGCCAACACTCTCAAGATGGAAGAGGCAGCCAAAGCGACCCCGGACTCCCACGGTTATCGCTTCCCGGTGCTGGATAATGGCGGATTGCGACCACCCAAGCCGACCGACGGTCCGCATCTCGATGCCGTCATGACGGTGCAGAACTATTTCAGCGGTGAGCCCCAACTCGGCCTTCCCGCAGGGCGCGGCTGGTATCGGGTGAAAGCGGTGGCCTATGCGCTGAAGAATGACGGCAAGCCCG
>JBIKVL010000053.1:0-10502 GCA_044356875.1 Pirellulaceae bacterium
CCCTTGTCGATACAAGGCGTGTCGGCGAACTCCTCGTGGGCGTGGCGGGCGGCGAGCGGCGGGATGGCGGCGTCGAAGACGGTGGTGTAGCCCATTCCCGAGTACTTGTAGCCCGTGGCGAACGAGCTCGGAACGCTCCCCATGGTGCCGCTGCGGGTGAGTGGCGTACGCCGCACCGGCGGCGCGTCCCGTTTTTCCTCGGGACGCATTTTCCGCCCGGTGTTCACCTTGGGGCCGGCGATGTGGCTGTGCATGTCGACGCCGCCCGGCATGACGACCAACCCGGTGGCATCGAGGGTCCGCGCGACGCGCGCCGTCGGATCGCTTGGCGGCGACGCGATCTTCCCATTGAGAATCCACACGTCGCGGATTTCGCCATTGATACCCTGGCGGGGATCGTAAACCGTGCCGCCCGCGATGCGAAAGTAACCGTCCGCCATGCGTCAATTTCCCGTGCTTTCCGCGATCAGTTCGATGAATTCCTCGCCAAAATCCTCGGTCTTGCGATCGCCCACGCCGCGGATCTTGCGGAATTCGTCCAACGTTTGCGGACGTTGGCGGGCCATGTCCCGCAGCGAGGCGTCGCTGAAGACGATGTAGGCCGGCACGCCCATTTCGTCCGCCAGCTTCCGACGCAATAGCTTCAAGGACTCGAACAGCGTCCGATCGACTCCTTCCCAGGATTCGGCGGCGACCGAAGGCTTGACCGATCCCGGCAGTTTGCCGCCCATCGGCTTGACCCGTTTCTCGTCGACGTCGGGTTCGGCCGGCTTCAGCAGTCTCGGGGTAAGCTGGCCGCGCAAGACCTGCCGCCCGAGAGGTGTCACTTCCAGCACTTGGTATTCGCCGACTTTGCGGAGATAGCCTTGACCGGCCAGTTGCTCGATCCAATCGCGAACGGTCCGCTGGGACTCATTGGCGAGCAATCCGTAGGTGGAAAGCTTTTCATGGCCGTTTTGGAGGATCCGCTGATCCCGGGAACCGCGTAGCACGAGGGCCGTATAGTCGCCGCCGAACCGCTCTTGTTGCCGCACCACGCTCGACAGAATCTTTTGCGCGACGACCAGCGAGTCGGCGACCATGTCGACTTGGCCCAGGCACAAATCGCAGGCTCCGCACGACTCGCCGGGCAGTTCCTGGCCAAAGTAGCGGGTCAACGCCTTGTGGCGGCATACCGCGCCGGTGCAGTAGGCGGCCATGGCGTCGAGCGATTCCAGGGCGCCGTCGGGCGGCGGCGTCTCGTCCTTGGCCCAGCGTTGCTTCCACGAGACCACGTCGCCGGCGGAGAAGAAGAGCACGCAATCGGCCTCCAATCCGTCACGGCCCGCCCGGCCACTCTCCTGTTGGTAGTTTTCCAACGACTTGGGCATGCCGGCGTGAACCACATACCGCACGTTCGACTTGTCGATCCCCATGCCAAACGCCACCGTCGCGATGATCGTGTCGATCCGGTCGCCGACGAACGCGTCCTGGTTTCGATGCCGCTCCTCGTCGCTCAGCCCGGCGTGATATGGCAGCGTGCGGTAGCCCATTGCCGAAAATGTGGTGTGCAACATATCGACATCGCGGCGGGTCAAACAATAAATGACGCCCGCCTCTTGGCGATGTTGTTCCAGCACCTTGCGAATCTGCTCGACCAGCCCCTCGCGTCGTTCCACTCGGTAAATCAGGTTCGGCCGATCAAACGAGCCAACCAGCCGCACTGGGTCGACGAGCCCCAATTGCACGGCGATATCGTCGCGCACCCGCGGAGTGGCGGTTGCCGTGAAGGCATGAACGCCCAATTGCGGAAACTGGCGTTTCAGCAGCGACAGCTCGCGGTACTCGGGACGGAAATCGTGCCCCCATTCGCTGATGCAGTGGGCCTCGTCGATCGCGAACAGCGACACATGGGACCGCGCCAGGAACTCAAGCGTCCGCGGTTGCACGAGCCGCTCGGGAGCGATGTACAACAGCTTCAATTGGCCCTGTTCGATGGAACGTGAAACGGCCCGACGCTGCTCGGACGATTGCGAACTGTTGATATAAGCCGCCGGAACGCCGCACGCTCGCAGGGCGTCGACCTGGTCTTTCATCAATGAAATCAGCGGCGACACCACCACCGCCAGCCCCGGCATACAAATGCTGGGAACCTGGTAACAAAGCGACTTGCCACCGCCCGTCGGCAGGATGATCACCGAGTCGCGACGGTCCAACACCGTCCGCATCGCCTCCTCTTGCAGTGGACGGAAACCATCGTAGCCCCAGAATTTCTTCAGCGCTTCCTTGAGCATAACCGTTAGCGGGCGTCTCCCGAGACGCGCCATCGGGACCGGAACAGCCACAACATGCCGCCGAGCAACACCGTATTCAGGCCCAGCGTGAATCCCAAATAGCCGAAGCACAGCCCCCAGTCCCCCCGCACCATCGGCGCTTCGCTGGACGCAAAATCCTCGGGCATCAGCGGCACTTCAAAGGCGATGGCGAACGGGCTGAAAATCGCGACCCAACTGGTCCACTCACGCCCTGCGAGCGCCCAGCCGCTTCGCGACTCATTCCTCATCCCAACTGCGGCGCCACGTTCGCCAACCCGTCCCGTCGCTGTCGGGCCGCCGCTCGCCTGGCCGCCGCTCGCCGCCGCGACGTTGTTCGCCTGGCCGCCGCTCGCCTGGCCACTCCTGAAAGCGTTGCTGTCCGGCGATATGCCGCCCCGGCCAGTGGGCTCGATGGCGAGGACGGGCTCGACCGGGGCAGTGACGGTGGACGCGACGGCAGAGACTCCGAACACGCGATCCAGATAACGGACCGCCGAAGGACCGAAGAACAGGGTGGCGATCATCGCGTAAGCCGTGATCATGCTGACCGCCGTTTTGCGAAACAGGGCCGAGCAGAACAGCGCGATGACGGCCGTGCTGAGGCACGTCAGCAGGATAATTCCCAAGTAAGCGGCGACGGCGCCGAAGTTCTTCCAGTACACGGGCACCAACAAGGCGGCCAACGCGATCGGCCAGACCAGAAACATCGTCAGGACGCTGGAGACTCGCAAGCCGGCGATCAGTTTGCCCCAGAGGATTTGCCAGGGGCTGATGACGGTCGTGAGGAGCAAGTCAAGCGTTTCGCGTTCGCGTTCGCTGGTCATGCTGCCGGCGGAAAAGACGGGCCCGACCAGCAAATTGAAGAGGAGCACGTACGAGATGTAGACCGGCGTGTATTCCGACCAGATGTAAAGACAAACCGCCATGATCGGGATCGCCAGGATCATGCTGACCTGGATCACGACCCGCAGCATCAACGTGCCTTGACTGAAGATCTCGCTGCGGACTTCCTTGTCGTACACCGGATTCGCGCCGTCCTCCATCAGGTCGTCGCGTTTCGCGGGCGCGAACAGCCGGTCAGGGAACTGGTCGCGATTGATCACTAGACCGACCGCTTCCTGGGCTTCCTGTTCCAAGTCGACCACTTCCTGGCCTTCGCTGCCGACGTCCGGCGGATGCAACAGCCGCTGTCCCGTGTTCACGAACAACAGAAAGCAAATCGTGGCCGCGATCGCGGGCAACAGCGACACGGTCAACATCAGCCGCAACCATGCCTGGCTATCGGCGAGCGCGAACCAGATCGCCACGCCAAAGATCGACAGGGGCAGAATCACTAGATAAGAGACGACCAGCGAGGCGGCGGTGCGTTTGAAGTAGCTGCTGCAGGCGACGCTGATCATGCCATAGGTCGCGACGGACAAAATCAGTCCGACGTAGGCCGCCAGCACTTCGTACAGCGACACGCCGCCCAGCGGCAGGCAGAGCATCACGATCGGCAGCGACGCGAAAATCAAGGCCGCGACGTGGGTCAACGACGCGAGCAGTTTGCCAAGCACGATCGCCGCCGGCCGCAGCGGGCTGGCCAGCAACATCTCGTAAGTCTTGCGTTCCTTCTCGCCGGTGATCGCCCCGGCCGCGAAACTTGGCGCGATCAACGACGCCAGTAAATACTGGCCGCTAAAGAACAGGTCGATCAGTTGCCGGCCGGACTGTTGACGCGTTGGATCGACGCGCGTGTCGGCCGGCCAAGCGAAATAGACCACGGACGACAGAGCCGCGAGGTACAGAAACAACAGTGCGAACGACCGCTTCATCCGGAGATTGACAAGCAGTTCGCGTTGCAGCACCGGATTTTCAAGGAGGTACATCGCAGTCCTGGCTGGCGGCTTTCAGCGCGTTAAATCTCAGCGCCTCATATTTCAGCGCCTTAGAATGGGCGCGGCGAAACGCGTCCCTGCACGCGGCTGGGCAAACCTTGAATTCGCAGGAATCCTTCGGCGTCCGTTTGGTTGTAGGATCCGCCACCCTCCATGGTCGCGATCCCCTCGTCGTACAAACTCTTGGGGCTGGAACGGCTGTCGACCATCACGTTCCCCTTGTAGAGATTCAGCTTGACCTCGCCCGTGCTGTTGCGGTGGGCGTCGCGGATGAACGCCATCAGCGCGTCCATCTTCGCCGTGTACCAGAACCCGTAGTACACCATCTCCGCGATTTCCGGCGCCAACCGGTCACGCAGGTGCATCAGGTCGCGGTCCATCGTCAATTGCTCGATGTACATCAGCGCTTCGTACAAAATCGTCATGCCCGGCGATTCGTACACGCCGCGGCTCTTCATCCCCACAAACCGGTTCTCGACCATGTCGACGCGACCAACGCCGTTGCGTCCGCCAATGCGGTTGAGTTCCAGCAACAGTTTGTCGGCCGGCATTCGCACGCCATTCACCGCGACCGGCACGCCCTGTTCGAACTGCAACGCCACCGTTTCCCGCTCGTTCGGAGCCTGCTCGGGGGACACGGTCATGCCAAACTCGACCAGATCGAACCCGTTGACGCCCAAGTCTTCGAGTTTTCCAGCCTCGTAGCTGATGTGCAGGCAGTTCTCGTCCGAACTGTACGGCTTGGCGACGGACGCCTTCACCGGAATGTTGCGGGCGTTGCAGTAGGCGATCATTTCGGTGCGGCCTGGAAACGTCTTGCGGAACCGTTCCATCCGCCACGGCGCGATCACTTGGAGTCCCGGTTGCAACGCGTCCGCCGCCAGTTGGAAGCGGCATTGATCGTTGCCTTTTCCCGTGGCGCCGTGCGCGTAGGAATCCGCCTGGACGTCGCGCGCCACTTGCAGGCATTTTTTCGTGATCAGCGGGCGCGCGATCGACGTCCCCAGCAGATAGTGCGTCTCGTACTTGGATCGCCACTGCAACACCGGAAACGCGAAGTCCCGCACCAACTCCTCTTGGGCGTTCACGATCTGCGCGCTGGCGGCGCCGATGTCGCGGGCCTTCTTCAAGATCGCCTCGCGGTCCTCGCACGGCTGCCCCAAGTCGACGTACACGGCGTGGACTTCGTACCCTTCGTCCATCAACCAACCGAGGATCACCGAGGTGTCGAGACCGCCGGAATAAGCCAAGACGCAACGTGGCATAACGGACAACTTTCCTGGAATTCAACGACGCAAAAACAACGCCCCGACATTGTGTCCGCCCAGCCCCCGCGCGACAAGCCACCGCCCGCGCGACAAGCCACGGTCTGGGACAAGCCACCGCCCGCATGACAAGCCACCGCCCCGGGACATTGCACCGCCCGCGTGACAAGCAACCGCCCAGGGACATTGCACCGGCCGGCGGCTCGGCCGTTTCGCTATCCCACAAACCGGAACTCGGCCGAACAAATCAACGCCAAGCACAAGTCGCGGAGCGTCTCGGAGCGGTTCTCCGACCGCCTAAGCCATTCTTCCGCCAGCGCCCGCTCGCTGGCCTCCGGCAGTCGCGACAGGAAGCTCAGGTAGACCTCTTCGACACACGCCTCCTCGTCCAGTCCATCGGACAAGAGGTCGCGAATCAAGCCATCAGTGGAGGGTGCGAGCCAGCCGTGGATCAACGGATCGTTGCTCAAAAACAGAGCCTGCTCGACCGACGGCCGAAAGTCGACTTCGGCTTGGCCCGCCGGATGCCCGAAGACGCCCGCGAACACCACCATGACGTCGCGCCAGCCCTTCGGCGGGTCGAGTCGCCGGTTGAGATAGTCCTTGAGGGTGAACGGCTTTTCCGTCTTCGGAGACTCGTTCGCGAAACTCTGTCTCGTCGCTCGCGCCAGCGACCTCGCCAACTGTTCGGGAGAGAGCGGCCGGACAGTGGATGTTGCGAAGGGGGCCGCAGCAGCCGTCGCGGCGGTGGTTGCGATGGCGGTATCGGTGTCGGTGACGCTGTTTGCCAAAGTCGTTGCCACAGGCGATTTGTTGGAACGCTGGTAGGTCGCCGACAGGCAGATCGATCGCGTAAGCCATCGCATATCGAAGCCGTTGGCGATGAAGTCGCTGGTCAATCGGTCCAACAATTCGGGATGGGAGGGTGGATTCGCGCTGTGGTCCAAGTCCAGCGGATGCACGAGGCCTCGTCCGAAGAACAGGAACCAGACGCGGTTCACGGCGTTGCGCGCGAAGCGGCGTCGAGCGGCTTCGCTGCCCGACAGTTGGTTGGCGAGCAGTTTTCGTGGTTGGAACCGCGGCATCCCGGGCAAGCCATTCGCGGGCGGCGACGCGAACTCCTCGCCCTTGGAAGTCGGCGGAATGGCGACCTCGGGCTCGTCGAGCAGTCGCGGACCGATCGACCGCTTATCGTCAGGATGGAACACCGAAACGAAGTCGGACTTGGCTTGCACCACCGCTTCCACCAACCGCGGCTGTTCCTGCTTGTCGCGAACCAGTTTTGTCGGACTGAGGAACGAGAACAATCCGAAGTATTGCGACTGCTTGTAGTCGGCGATCGTGGGATGGTCGTGGCACTGTGCGCACTGCAGATTCATGCCAAGGAACAGTCGCGCGAAATCCTGGGTCCGCGCGTGGGGTTCAGACCGCGAGCCTTCCGCGAGAAACCGAATCGCGGGCCGTGTGGCGTCGTCGAACCCATCCGCCGCGACCAGTTCCCGCGCGATCTCGTTCCACGGCTTGCCGCTCCAAAAGGCCGACTCGAGATACGCCTCCCAGGCCGCGTCCGGGACCGCCTTGCCCTCGTGCCGTTCCAACAACATCACGGTCCACGCCTCCCGCATTCGCCGCGCGAAAGCTGGCCCTGACAGCAATCGTTCGACCAGCCGTTCGCGTTTGGCCGGATCGGTGTCCTGCGGAAACTCGCGGGCCAGCCACGACGGCGGAATCTCGCCCGCCAAATCAAGATAGACGCGGCGGAGAAACTGCGAGTCGGCCGCCGGCCCCGACAACGGCCCGGCCGCCCGGCGCGCGATTTCATGATCGATCGCCGCCCACAGCGGCGCAGCTATCGGCAGCGGGGCGACGGTGGTCGCTGGCTCGGCTGCAGAGGCCGGCACTGGCGCGCTGGCCGGCACTGGCTCGGTGGCTGAAGCGGGCAGAACCGTCGCGAGCGCCAGCCACGCGATACAACAGAAGCATGTCCATGAGGCTGCATGCGCCATGTTTATGACCATTGGTAAAGCGCGAGTAGGCCGCCGAAATCGGGATAGTTGCCGTCTTTGTCGAGCCGTCTGCCGTTGCCGCCCCGTTGGCCATCGAGGTTTCCGAAGGCCGCGACAGCCAAGCGAACACCGTCCGACGCGATGTCAAACCGCCGTAGCGATGTCGGCGATTTGACGTGGTGGACAACCGCAGTCTCGCCAACCCGCCACACCCAAAGCACGCCGCCACCCTCGCTGCTGCCCGATGCGATAATCCAACCGGGCGCTGGCGCTGACCCGGCTGATGAACCGGGCGCTGGCGCTGACCCGGCTGATGAACCGGGCGCTGGCGCTGACCCGGCTGATGAACCGGATGGATGCCACGCGACGTGCATGATCGGTCCGTTGAGCGCCGGCGTCGGCGATAAGGTGGACTCGATGGTTCCCGTCTTCCAATCCAACACCAGCACCAGCGGATTGCCTTGGGCTTGGTTGGCGTTCGTGCCCTCGAAGCCACCACAATACAGCCGAGTTCCGGCGCCATCGAACGTCATCGACCGCACGCCGCCCTGAGCGTATTGGTAGTAGGTTTTGAAGAGCCGATCGGCGGCTAGGCGGCGCTGGAGCTGGCCAGTCCGTGGATTCCAGTCGATCAAGCCGCCACGCAGGTCGCCGGATACCAAGCTGGCGCCATCCGGCGAGAAAACGACGCTGTAAACGGGTTGATCGTGGCCCCGTAGCTCATGCACCAGTTTTCCATCGGCCACGGCGTAAACCCGCACGACCGGCTCGTTGCCACATACCGCGACAAGGCGGCCGTCGCCGCTTACCGCCATGTCCCGCAACCAACTGCCGCAGGCATTTTCAACGCTCCAGAGCGGCGTTCCCGCCGCGGTGGTTGGCAATGAAGTTGGCGCGGTGTTGGAGCCAGAGTTTCGCGGGGCGGCTGCGGTGGATGCCGCCAAGTCCGCCGCGTTGGCCGCCCAGTCGCGATTCCAGGCTCGCAGCTGTCCCCAGGAGTCGGCGGTGAGCAGCGTGCGGCCGTCGGGCGTCCAGCACAAGCCTTCGATCCAGCCGCGGTGCGCGGCCCGAGACGCGAGGAGTTTTCCTTCGATCGAAAAGAGATGCAAACCACCATCGTGGCCAGCGGCGACGAGATCGGCTTCCGTCGCGGACGGCGCGGGCACGAAGCGGCAGCAAGTGAGTTGGCTGCCATGCGGCCAATCGCGCGATTTTGCCAGCGACGCGGGATTAAGGCTCATACGAGCAACTCCTGGATGGGGCCGCAGTCGTCATGGGCGATCGGAAGGGGCTGGCCAGCGTTGTCGTATTCCGTTTTCGATGGATCGATCCCAATCGCCCGGAAAAACGTGTGGAACAGATGACCGACGTCATACTCTTCATGCTGGTTGAAAGTTCCCAGCTCGTTGGTGCGGCCGACGACAACACCCGGCCGGATGCCGCCGCCACCGAGTCCCATCGACCAGCATTCGGGCCAGTGATCGCGGCCGACGCGTCCATTGATTTTCGGCGTCCGTCCGAATTCGGACATCACCACCACCAGCGTGCGATCATACAACCCTCGTTCCATCAGGTCGTCGATTAGCGCCGCGAGCGCCGCGTCGACCTGCGGCACTCCATCTTGGTGGCAATTGAAATTGTCTCCATGCGTGTCCCAATGAAACATCGTAACCTTGACGAACGCGACTCCGGCCTCGATTAACTGCCGGGCCTGCAACAGATGCCGACCGAACTCGGAGCCGCCGTAGCGTTCGATGTCCCTCGCTTTCAGTTTCTCGGGCGCGAACAGCTCGGCGTGCCGCGCCATCTGCCGAGCGACTTGGTAGGTGTGGCGGTAAGCGCTGGTCAACTCGGGATCGCGGCGGCTCGCGTACCGTTCGTCCAACTGTTGGCGGAAGGCGTCACGAGTCGCGGCGCGGGCCGCATCGGATGGCGACACGGCGAGATTCGCGGGCGCTTTGCCGTCTCCCAACGCCAACGCGCCATACTTAGCTCCCAGGAAACCGCCGTCCTGGTACATGAAACCACCCGACCCTGGCTTGATGTGAATGTACGGCGGCAGCGGATCGTTTTCGGCGGCGTACAACCGCGCGACGGCCGATCCGAACAACGGATACGCCACGCCTCGATTCTTCGGATCGCCCTGCTGGATTGGGATGACGCCCTTGGAATGATCCTCGTAACGAGTGCGCAGGCTGCGCACGATCGAGAACCGATCCATCCGCTCCGCCATCCGCGGCATCAACTCGCTCAGCCGCACCCCGGGCACTCGCGTGGCGATGTCACGGAAGGGACCGCCAAACCGAGTTCCCGGCTTCGGATCCCAACTCTCAAACTGGCTCATCGCGCCATCCAGCCAGACGAACAATACCTGCTTGCGTTGAGTCTGGGCGGCCCGCACCAGCCTCGATGAAGCAGTCGCGCCAACACCGCAAGCGGTCGCTCCCAGAAGCTTTTGAAGAACCGCACGCCGTGTCCATTCATGTTGACGCGAACGGCACGCATACGCTGCCCGATCGACGGATTCCATGGCGATCACCTGCGGAGTTGGCTGCGGAGGATGCGAGCGGCGCACAGTTCGCGTTTGTCCAATTCATCCAGGACCCGGCGGAGCTCATCAAGCCGTGTCATGGCTTTGGTCTTGGCGAGTCCCGAGGCGTCGCCGACGGCTTGCGAATACCAGTGAATGGCGCGGGCCGCGAAGCCTTCGTCCGTCGGGTTCGCCATCGCGATGTCGTACCAGCGATCGGCGACCGCGATCCGCGCCGCATTGTCGGCGGGGTTTTCGAGATCCAGCCGAGCGGCGGCGGCGTACGCCTCGTTGTCGCCTTGAATCAAATGCGGCAGCCCCTGGTCCCATTGGCTGTTGGAAATGCACAGGTAGCGTCCCAGTTCGCGTTGATGGATCGGCGTGCCCGCGCCGCTGGCGATCGCCTCCCGAGCCTCGCGGGCTCGCTGCCACTGTTGGTCCAACCGCCGTATCAACGCTTGGCCGTCGAACACGAATTTGCGGTGCTTCTTTCCGAACGCCTTTAGGCACAGGGTGTAGGTGGCGTCGGT
>JBIKVL010000054.1:0-10491 GCA_044356875.1 Pirellulaceae bacterium
GCCGGGCCGGCTAATGAACCGGCGGCTTGCGCTGGGCCGGCTAATGAACCGGCGGCTTGCGCCGGGCCGGTTAATGAACCGGCGGCTTGCGCCGAACGATCACCGACCGCTCGGAGGATCTCCGCTATTCGCCTCCCAGCTTTGCCAGTTCCTCGCGGAGCATTTGCTGGACCTTGTGCCGCGCGACGTAGACCCAGGTGAGCTTGAGTCCGAGATCGCGGGCGACGATCACGCCGGGACGACGCTCGATCGCCAATCGTTCAAACGCGGCCCAGGTGGTGGGCTGCACCCGCCGTTTCACGCGTTCGATAGCCAGTTCGAGCACTTCGCGATCCGCGACGCGTTCCAGGAGAAGCATGAGGTTCTCCCGGGCCTCGACCGATTCCAGTAGACGCACGTGAAAGGTGCCGCCCGTGCCGGCCACCTCGGGCCGCATTTCAGACTGCTGCAACCGCAGGCAAGTCCGCATGACGATCGTCTTCAGCCAGGACCGGAACCGACGTTGCGGATCGTAGCGGAAGGCCCGAATCTGACGCACCAACACGAGCATCACTTCTTGCACGACGTCCTGGGCGTCCGTGCCGCTGAGCCCCCAGCGGCGTGCCCAGAACAAAACCAAGCCGCCATATCGCGATACGAGGTCTTGCCACGCCTTCGCGTCCTGGTGGTTGTTGGCGAGCCGCTCGAAAAGGCTCGGCGAAGTGTCGAGTGAACGGATGCTCACGAACCATCGACCTCGAATGGCGGACCGGCCGCCATGTCGTTGACTTGGAAACTGATAATTAGCTGCTGTCCGCTTCCCGGAAACCCGGCTGCGATGGAGCCACTCCAGCAATCAAGCCACCGTATCGTGTAGCCGTTCGTCCAGGTTTCTTAAGGGTTCGATAGAATTTTAGCGGAATCAATCGCCATTCCTAGCAGACTCAGCCGCTTCCCGAGGGCTTTTCCCATACACCCTGCGGATTGCGAATGAAAAAAGCTTGGAATTCGCGACCTGGAAAACCTCCCGTAGAGCTCGACCAACGGCGCGAGGCGTGTCGCAATCCGGCCTCGTATCTCCGGGGATTTCGCCAAAGATCCGCAACAGCACCCATCCCCTGGGGTTTGTAGCAAAGTGAAAGTGGATACATTCTCCATCAGCGGTATCGATTGTTTTTTCTGGGTATCGCAGTTGGATCGCCGATTTTTGGCGATTGCCCTCATGCCATTGTCAGGAGGATCGTTGGATGGTCTCGCGCTTCGTCGCCACGTCCGGATGGCGAATTCGTCGCTCGTTGAAGATCGTCTGCATGGTCGGCCGCTCCTTGGTCGCCTGCCTTCTGGGGTTTATCGGCTGGGTGGCAGCGGCCCCCGCCGCGGCCGATTCCGCCGCGGATTGGGCGCGGATGCGCCCCCAGCCGCCAAGATTCTACGAGTGCCTCCGAGCGGCCGAACCGCCGGCGATTGATGGCCGCCTCGAGGACGACGCGTGGCGAAACGCGGCTTGGACCGAGTCCTTCGTGGACATTGAAGGCGATCGCCAAGCTGCTCCTCGGTTCCGAACACGCGTGAAGATGCTGTGGGACGACCAATACTTTTACATCGCCGCCGATATGGAGGAGCCACATGTTTGGGGCACGCTCCGCGAACGCGATTCCGTCATCTTCCAAGACAACGATTTCGAACTGTTCGTCGACCCGGACAGCGATCACCACGAGTACTACGAATTCGAAATCAACGCCTTGAACACCGGCTGGGACCTATTCCTTCCCAAGCCTTACAAGGATGGCGGCAAAGCCGACAACGGCTGGGACATTGGCGGACTACGGACGGCCATCCATGTGGATGGCACGCTGAACAACCCCACCGACACCGATCGGGGTTGGTCCGTGGAAATCGCCATTCCTTGGAAGTCCTTCGACCGCGCGCGACGCGCGAATACCCCGCCCGTCGCCGACGAATGGTGGCGAGTCAACTTTTCGCGGGTGGAGTGGCGGCACCAAGTCGTCGACGGCCAGTACAAGAAGGTTCCCAACACGCCGGAAAACAACTGGGTTTGGTCTCCCCAGGGGATTATCGACATGCACCGGCCCGAACGCTGGGGCTACGTTCGGTTCGCGAACGCCACGCAGGCGGCGCAGGCTGTGTCCGTCGCCACCCCCGCGCGGGATGCGTTGGCTATCCCGGCCCGCGACGCGCTCATGACGGTCTACCACCACGAAAAGTCGTATCACGCGCGGCATGGCCGTTGGACCGACAAATTGGAGGAGCTCGGCGTCCCGCCCGCTGCTTGGAAAGGGCTCGTCACGCCCCCCGCCATCCAGCTGACTGCCGCCGGCTACACGGCGTCGCTGGTCATTCCCGGTCGCACGGACGCGAACAACGGCGGGACTGGCGCTGCGGCGAAAGATAGCGATCGGCAGCTTGATCGCTGGCAAGTAGACCAGGAATCGCGACTATGGCGTGTTGCCCGTCAAGCACCGCCATCCAGCGACTCGAAGCCGAGCCCACCTGGGCAACGCTTACCAAATCAGAGCGCTCCTGGGCAACGCTCACCGGAGCAAAGCGTGCCGGGGCAAAGTGTTCCAGGGGACGCCACGCCCGCTGGGAAGGCCGCGCCCGCTGGGGACGCCGCGCCCGCCGAAGACACCAAGGCGGTGCGAGGGGCTTTGGAGCGAGCGGCCGAAAATCGCGGTCAGTTGGAACTCGCTCTGCGTGAAACGCCGGCCGACCAACTGCCGGGCATGCGGTTCCTGATCGCCCACATGCCGGACAGCGACCTCCGGCGGCTCACCGCCGACTATCTCCTAGAAAACGTGTCGCTCGCCTACGAGTCGTGGCGCACGTCCCCGTGGCAGGCCCAAGTTCCCGAGGACGTGTTCTTCAATGAGATCTTGCCATACGCGAGCGTGAACGAGCGTCGCGACCGCTGGCGCCGCGATTTCCGCGACCGCTGCCTGCCGCTCATCCAAGACGCGAAGACGCCGGGCCTCGCCGCCGCCCGACTCAACCAGAAGATCTTCCCGCTGTTCAATGTCCGCTACTCGACGAAACGGGCCAAGGCCGACCAAAGTCCCTACGAATCGATCGAATCGGGCTTGGCCTCCTGCACGGGCCTATCGCTTTTGCTGATCAACGCCTGCCGCGCCGTTGGCGTCCCCGCCCGCTTTTGTGGAACGCCGCTGTGGGCCGACAACAGCGGCAACCATTCCTGGGTCGAGGTTTGGGACAACGGCTGGCACTTCACAGGCGCCGCCGAACCGGCCGGCGACAAGCTGGACAACGTCTGGTTCGCCGATCGCGCCTCGCATGCCCGCCGCGATCATCCGCTGCACGCGATCTACGCCAGCAGCTTCCGCCGCACGCCGTCGCCGTTCCCGATGATCTGGGCTCCTACCAACCGCGAAGTGCCCGCTGTCAACGTCACCGACCGGTATGCGCTTCGCGTGGCCGCCGTCCCCGCCGGTTCCGTGCGCGTCCGTATTCGCGTGGTCGACTCGGAGGGAGAACGCGTCGCCGCCCGAGTGACCATCGCCAACCCCGCGGGCGATTCGCTCTTTACCGGCACCGCCAACGACGAACGCTTCGATCGCAACGACCACGTCACGGCTGTGCTCGCCGCGAACGGCGTCATCGCACTGCGAGCGGAATTCCAGGGCCGCTCCGCCACCGTCGAACTCCCGTCGCCCACCGCCGACCAACTGATCACCGTGAAGCTACCGCCGGCCCCAGAAAAACCGGCTCCAGAAAAGCCAACATCAGAAAAGCCGGCTCCGGAAAAACCGCGACTCGACAAGGCGGGTGACGAAAAAACGGCGGCGGCCGCTGCCACCGACAAACCGTCGGACACGGGGCCAGCGGAACCGCCGCCGGCGGACGCCTCCGCCGCCGCCGTGCACTCGCTCGAGTCGTTCTTAACGCAAGACGCAGCCAGTCGGGGCGCGGTCGACGCCCAGCCGTTCGCCACCACGCCGCTCACCCGTGGCGACGCGGACCGGGCTGAAAAGCTGTTGTGGAAGGCCCACCAACTCGCGTTGCAAGCCACACGGGCCGACGAATTGAAGGCCAACAAAGTGAAGCTGGGCGAGTGGGAGATGCCGATCCACATTCGCCGCCTAGGCGAGAAACCGGCGACCGGCTGGTCGCTTTACCTTTCCCTCCATGGCGGCGGCGGGACAACGCCCCAGGTCAACGACGGCCAGTGGAACAATCAGAAACGGCTCTACACGCCCGCCGAGGGCCTCTACGTCGCGCCACGGGCTCCGACCAACACCTGGAACCTGTGGCACCAGGACCACATCGACGGCCTGTTTGATCGGCTCATTGAATCGCTTGTCGCGATCGAGGACGTCGACCCCAACCGCATCTATCTGCTTGGCTATTCGGCGGGAGGCGATGGCGTGTATCAGCTTGCGCCGCGCATGGCCGACCGCTTCGCGGGCGCGGCGATGATGGCTGGTCATCCGAACGAAACTTCGCCGCTCGGTTTGCGGAATCTGCCGTTCGCCATCTACATGGGCGGTTTGGACGCGGCGTACGGCCGCAACAAGACGGCCGCCGATTGGCAAACCCAGCTCGTCAAGCTGCGCGAACAAGACCCGCAAGGCTACCCGCACTTGGTGACGATCTATCCGGATAAGGGCCATTGGATGGATCGCCAGGACGCCTCGGCGATTCCCTGGCTGGCTGAGAAGCGTCGCAATCCAATCCCCGAAAAAATTGTGTGGAAACAGGACGACGTGACCCATTCCCGGTTCTACTGGCTGGCGGTGGACGACGCCGACCGACGGGAACGCACCGAAATCGTCGCGACTCGCGACACTCAGCGGATCGACTTGCGGTCGGAGACGGTGTCGCGGCTCAAGGTGCGTCTCAACGACCAAATGCTCGATCTGGACCGTCCGGTGACGATCACCCGAGCTGGCCAATCGCTGATCACAAAGCGTATCTCACGCACGATCAGCACGTTGCAACGCACGATCACAGAGCGTGGAGATCCCCGATCGGTGTTTAGCGCCGAACTGTCGGTGACGATTGCCACGGACTCAACGGGTCGCTAGGGTCGGAACGCATTTGACAACTGCATGGTTGACGGCTATCTTGTTCTGTTGATGCGTTTTCCGTGGGCGGCGGAGACACCGCGCGCCCATGGGCAAACGCAACCCGCCTGGGGTAACGGTTCCGCTGCAACCGCTCGCCACATTCCCCTGCTTGGATGTTCCACAACGCTGGACGATTGTGACGCCTGCGGTACGCTGCGTTGGCTAGGCTACCTGATCGCATCTTGGGACCTATTGAAGTGTCTTGAGAGACTAAAAGACAGTTGTCTTACGGAGTTGGAAAGACCATGAAGTGTGTTGGAAGTCCTATCAGTCGTCGTAACATGCTGACAGTCGGCGCCATCGGCGGGTTGGGGCTGACTCTCAGCGACCTGTTCCGCCTCCAAGCCCGAGCGGATCAGAAGAAGTACGACTTTATCGAGGCGAAAGCCCAGAGCGTCATTCACATCTTCCTGCCGGGCGGCATGGCCCACCAGGAATCGTTCGATCCGAAGCCGTATTCGCCGATCGAATACCGCGGCGAGATGAAGACGATCAAGACGAACACCGGCGAGGAATTCTGCGAGACCCTGCCGAAGCTCGCCCAAGTCGCCGACAAGATCGCCGTCATCCGCTCGATGACCCACGGCGAAGCGGCCCACGAACGCGGCACGCACAACATGTTCACCGGTTACCGGCCGAGCCCCGCTCTGACCTACCCGAGCATGGGTAGCGTGGTGAGCCATGAATACGGTCCGCGGAACAACCTGCCGCCGTACGTCTGCGTTCCGAACGTGCCGAACGAATTCGCCAGCAATGGCTACCTCAGTTCGTCGTTCGCCCCGTTCAGCCTGGGTGCCGATCCGGCGTCGGGTGGATTCAAGGTTCAAGACTTGAACATGCCCAACGGCGTGAACGAGCAGCGGTTCGCCCGCCGTCGGTCGGCGCTGGAAGCGGTCAATGACTACTTCCTCAAGCGTGACAAGTCGGACAATGTCGGCGCGATGAACACGTTCTACGAGCGGGCCTACAACCTCATCAGCTCGCCTTCGGCGCGCGAAGCGTTCAATATCGACGCCGAACCGGCCGCTGTCCGCGATGAATACGGCCGCAACACGGCCGGCCAACGACTGCTGATGGCGCGTCGCTTGGTCGCCGCCGGCGTCCGGTTTGTCTCGCTGACCTACGGCGGTTGGGATATGCATACTGGCATCACCGCCGGGATGCGGGGCCAAATGCCGGCCCTCGATCAAGGATTGTCCGCCTTGATTCGCGACCTGGACAAAGCGGGGTTGCTCAAGAGCACCCTGATCATGGTGTCGAGCGAATTCGGTCGGACGCCGAAGATCAACGGCACTGCGGGCCGCGACCACTGGCCGAAGGTGTTTAGTGTGATGCTCGCTGGTGGCGGCATTAAGGGCGGCTTGATCTACGGTTCGTCCAACGCCACCGCCTCGGAACCGGAACAGGATCCGGTCGAGCCTGGCGATCTCGCCACCACCATCTATCACCAACTCGGCATCGTCGCCGACAAGGAATTGATGGCTCCTGGCGACCGGCCGATCGAGATCATCGACGGTGGCAAGCTGATCAAGGAATTGATCGCCTAGCCCGCTCAGGCGTGAACGACCGGTGGGCGGCTGTCGCCGCCCGCCGTTCGCTGTCCGCCGATCGGCTCAAACCCACGTCTTTCCCCAAGGTTACGGATAGGCCGGGGAGAGCATGCGACGCGCAGTCCAGCCGACTTGGCGAGCTGCGCTGTTCCGTATTCGTTTGCCCACCCGCCGGCCTTTCTTTCGCCGCCCTATCCCTGTCGAGGCATCGTTATGCGCCCAGTCGCATCCCTAGGTGACGTCGCTTCCCGCTCGTCGGCCATGTCGGCCGTTTCAGGCCGCTTGAAGTCCGCTCCCCGTGGGCTTGGAACGGCGGCCCGCGTCTGGGCCGCCGTCGTCTTAGTCCTGGCGTCGGCTTCGGCCGCTCTCGCCGTCGAACCGTCGCTCGGCTCGATCCAACCGCCGGGCATTCAACGGGGCGTCGAAACCGAAGTTGTGTACGCGGGTGGCCGACTGGGCGACGCCCAGGAACTGCTGTTCTATTCGCCCGGCATCGAGGTGAAGAAACTCGAACCGGTTAACGATGGCTCATTCAAGGCCATGCTCGCGGTCGCTCCCGATTGCCGCATGGGCATTCACGCCGTCCGAGTGCGTACGGCGACGGGCCTCAGCAATCTGATGACGTTCACCGTGGGGCCGCTGCCCGAAGTTAAGGAAGTGGAGCCGAACAGCGAGTTTCAACAGCCGCAGGCGGTGCCATTGAACGTGACGGTCACGGGCGTCGTTTTGAACGAGGACGTGGATCATTACGTCGTCGAGGCGAAGAAAGGCGATCGCATCAGCGCCGAACTGGAAGGGCTGCGATTGGGCCGCGCGTTCTTCGATCCGTATTTGGCGATTCTGAACTCGGACCGCTTCGAGCTCGCCCGCAGCGACGACGCGGCGTTGCTGAACCAAGACTGCTTGTGCTCGGTCGTCGCTCCGGCGGATGGCAAGTACGTCGTCCAGGTGCGAGAGAGTTCGTACGGCGGCGATGGCAACTCAATCTACCGGCTGCACATTGGCACGTTCCCGCGACCGACGGCTGTCTACCCCGCCGGCGGAAAGCCCGGCGAATCGCTGTCCGTGAAATGGATCGGCGACCCCGCTGGCGACTTCACATCGCAAGTTCCGCTGCCGGCGGCCGGCCCTCAAAACCATGGACTGTACGCTCAGGACGCGCGCGGACTTGCTCCGTCGCCGAACATGGTCCGCGTCATCGATCTCAACAACGTGCTGGAAGTCGAACCGAACGATGCGATCGCCCAAGCCACGGCCAGCGGCGCCGCTCCGTGTGCGCTCAACGGCATCATCGAGCGTCCGGGCGATGTCGATTTCTTCAAATTCACGGCCAAAGCTGGCCAACAGTTCGATGTCCGCGTCTATTCGCGGTCGGTGATTCGCTCGCCACTGGACTCAGTGCTCACCATCACGAACGCCCAAGGCGGTGGTATCGCCTCGAATGACGACTCCGGCGGACCGGACAGCTATGTGCGGTTCAACGTGCCCGCCGACGGCGAGTTCGGCGTCATCATCCAAGACCATCTCCGACAGGGTGGGCCGAACTACGTCTACCGGATTGAATTGACGCCAGTGGTGGCGAGTGTCTCGACATCGCTGCCTGAGCGGCAACAGTATGTCCCCACGACGCTTGTCGTTCCGAAGAACAACCGAGCGGCACTGATTGTCGGCGCCAACCGTGTGAACTGGGGTGGCGACACCAATCTTGAATTCCGCGATCTGCCCGCTGGCATGACGCCGCAGATCGTACCGATGCCAGGCAATCGCACCGACACTTTGGTGTTGTTCAGCGCCGCCCCGGACGCGCCGGTCGACGGAACATTGGCCGATGTCATCGCCCGGCCGGCCGATCCGAACCTCAAGTTCGAAGGCCGGCTGTCACAACGCACCATGCTGGTCCGTGGCCAAAACAACACGGAAGTTTGGGGCCATGCGGCGGAGCGCATGGCGGTGTGCGTGGCGAACGAAGTGCCGTTTAAGATCGACATTGTGCAACCCAAAGCGCCGCTCGTGCGGAACGGTTCGATGGACCTCAAGGTCGTCGCCACCCGCGCCGCCGATTTCAAGGCTCCGATCAGCATCTTCCTGCTGTTCAATCCGCCGGGCGTTGGCTCGTCGGGTTCGATTGTCATCCCGGAAGGCCAAAACGAGGCGGTCATTCCGCTGACGGCGAATGGCGGAGCCGAGCTGAAGACCTGGAAGATCGTCGTCCTGGGTCGGTCGGGTTTCGGTGGTGGCACGGTCGAATGCGCGTCTCAACTAGCTGACCTCAACGTGGTTGACCAGTACCACGCGCTCGCCTTCCAAAAGGCGGCGGCCGAACAGGGGCAGGAAACCGAGATGGTCGTCAAGGTGGAGAAGAAGGCCGATTTCGCTGGCGAAGGCAAGGCCGAACTCCTCGGCTTGCCCGCCGAGACTTCGACCACGCCGCTGACGTTCAACAAGGACACCGCCGAGTTGGTGTTCAAGATCAAGGTCAATCCTGCGGCTCGGCCTGGCAAGTATGCCCAGCTCGTGTGCCGGACCATTTTTCAGCACGAGGGCGAGCCTGTCACCATGACCGTGGGAACTGGCGAACTTCGTGTCGATGCGCCGCTGCCGCCCAAGCCGATGACGGCCGCCGCTCCGCCTCCGATGCCTATGCCGATGCCCGCTCCCATGCCAGCCGCCGCCAAGCCGCCCGAGCCAAAACGGCTCACTCGGCTCGAACAATTGCGGCTGGAACGCGAGCAAGCCGGGAAAAAGTAGGCACGCTTAATTTAGTGGTAAACTTTCCGTAACCGACATCGTTTCCGCGATCGGCCCATCGCGGCTGTGCGGCGGCCATGGCTTTGCGTCCAGCCGCCGCGAGTTTCGCGAACCTGCAAGGAGTTGCCCGTGATCTTCCGCCCACTCGTTCGGCTTGCCGCAGTGCTCGCCGTGGCCCTCGCCACGGGATCCGCTTCGGCTCAGATGCCGCTGACCGGGATCAACGTCTATCCGCCCGATGTGAACCTGAATACGAAGCTCGACTTCCAGAGATTCATCGTCGTCGCCACCCGCGCCGACGGCGTGACGATGGACGTCACGAAACAGGCGGTCTCGAAGGTCGCCAACGCGGCATTCGCACGCGTTGAAAACTCGACCGTGTTCCCAGTCGCGGACGGCGAAACGGTGCTGGAAGTGGACTTCCAGGGGCTAAAGGCGAGCCTTCCGGTTCGCGTCAAGGACGCCGCCGCCGATCGCGCGATCAGCTTCCATCTGGATGTAATGCCGGTGTTCGCTCGAGCTGGTTGCAACACGGGTAGCTGCCACGGGGCGGCTCGCGGCAAGGACGGTTTTCGACTGTCGTTGTTCGGTTTTGATCCGGTGGGCGACTATGCCCGAGTGACTCGGGAAATCGGCGTTCGCCGCATCAATTTGGCGGTCCCGGCCGACAGCCTTCTTTTGGAAAAGTCGGTTGGTTCGGTGCCCCACACGGGCGGCAAGCGGTTTGGCGTCGATTCGGAATACTATGCGACGACCCTCAAGTGGCTGGAGGCGGGTGCTCCGCAGGATCAAGGCGTGCCGCCGAAGGCGGTGAAGTTGGAAGTCTATCCGCCAGCGGCCGTGATCGAAGGCGCGAACAGCTCGCAGCAGTTCATCGCCCGTGCGACGTTTTCCGACGGACACGATCGCGACGTGACGACGTTGGTCACCTTTATGACCAGCAACGATAACTCGGCCCCGATCAATCCGGATGGCCTTGTGACCGCCGCCGCTCGCGGCGAAGCGTTCGTCATGGGCCGCTACGATACGCACACGGTCGGCAGCCAAGTGTTGGTGCTGCCGAAGGATGTCGCGTACACCGCTCCGCCGGTCACCGGCAACTACATCGATCA
>JBIKVL010000830.1:0-2897 GCA_044356875.1 Pirellulaceae bacterium
CCCAATCACCCGGCGGCTTGCGCCGAGCCGGCTAATGGACCGCTCGTTCTCATCAGCCGAGCCGCGCCAGCGGCCGGTTCTCGGCGAAAACGGCATCCACCGCCCAATCAACCGGCGGCTTGCGCCGAGCCGGTTAATGGGCCGCTCGTTCTGATCAGCCGAGCCGCGCCAGCGGCCGGTTCTAGGCGAAAACGGCATCCACTGCCCAATCAACCGGCGGCTTGCGCCGAGCCGGCTAATGGGCCGCGCGTTCAGATCAGCCGAGCCGCGCCAGCGGCCGGTTTTAGGCGAAAACGGTATCCACCGCCCAATCACCCGGCGGCTTGCGTTGAGCCGGTTAATGGGCCGCGCGTTCTGATCAGCCGAACCGCGCCAGCGGCCGGTTCTCGGCGAAAACGGTATCCACCGCCCAATCACCCGGCGGCTTGCGCCGAGCCGGCTAATGGGCCGCGCGTTCAGATCAGCCGAGCCGCGCCAGCGGCCGGTTCTCGGCCGGGACGCGCATCATTCAACCATTCAACTGGTCAACTGAGCTGTCGTCGGGCGGCTTGAAGCAATTGACGCAGTTCGTGCAGCGTTGTCAGCTTGGACCATTGTTCGCGAGCCACTTCGGCCAACCCCGCCGGGGTGGTCTTCATTTCCGCCTTGAAGAACTCGATGAACACGCCGCCGATCCAACGCGTCACGAGCGCCTGGACGAGTCCCTGGAGGATGCCGCCGGCGAGCGTGCCGGCGCCGGGCACGGTGCGTAACAGCGTGGCGATCGTCGACACGACGATCGGCGTCGCGGCGCTCACCCCGAGAATCGCGATGAGGTTTTTGCCGAGTTGTCCGAGCAGTTTCACGGCGGCGTCGGTATCGATTTCCTGGCGGTAAACCTTCGCCAATTCGAGCACCATTTTCGTCGTGATGGCTCCGCCAGCCGCGATGTCGAGCAATGGCAGCGGGCTGAGCGCCGCCGCGCCTCCAGCGCCCCAAGCGTAGCGGTCGATCAATCGCCAAGCTTGTTTGTCGAGCGATTCCTGAACTCGACGCCGCGCCTCATTCACCAGTCCACGGGATTGGAGCAGAAGATTGGCGAGCAGGAGGTTGGAGCCATCGCGGGTGAGCACGGCCATCATGCGGTCCGCCAACCCACTGATATCGGGCGGCAGTTCGACTTCCTCGTCCACTTCGGCGCCGCCTGGAAGAACGCGGACGCGGCGGCGTTTCACCGCCAACGCTTGCACGCCGACGATGTCCTCGGGAGAGATGATCGACCGCAGTTGCTCGGCGATCTGCCCCTGTAAAGCGGCACGATCCCGAGCGTCGTACCAATCTTGTTTGGCGAGGCACACGATGATCCGCTTTTCCATCCGGCCGAGTTGTTCGAGCAGCAGGAATTCGGAGGCCCGCAGCGGACCGTCGACCACCAACAACACGAGATCGGCGTCCTGAGCGGCCGACGCGGCGACCGCCGCCCGCTCGGTCCCATCCACTTCTCCCAGTCCGGGCGTGTCGACCAGGGTTACTTTGTCCAGCCCCGGCCAGGGGACTTCATTGCGAGTGACCGTGGTTCCGCCCTTGGGGTCGGTTTGAAAGACGTCCCGGCCCGCCAAGGCGTTCAGCAACGAGGATTTGCCGCTGGAAATCGTGCCGAACACCACGATTTCCAATTGATTCGTTTCCCGCTTCTCGGAAAACTCGCGGAGCATCGGTTCCAGATGTTGCTTGACTTCGGCCGCCACATGCGGATCGTCGTGCAATTGGAAGATGCTGTCGAGATTCGTCTGAATCTCCGCGGATTGTTCGCCTTCAGCCAGTTGGCTGGGATTCTTCCGCCGTTGCTCGACGCGCTGCCGCTTCCTCGCGGTCGCGCGCCAGACCCGCATGACGATCCAACCGGCGCTGCCGATCAACAGGGCAGCGCCGACGCCGATCAGCGTGAAATAAAGCGCCACCCACGGTTGGCCCCACGTCGCCACCGCTCGATACTGCTCCGCCAATCGCGGCGGAATCGTCACCAAGCCGAAGCCCGCCGCCGCCAGCAACGCGATCAGGAACAGTCCGCCGCTCGCTCGTCCCCCCTTCATCGCGTCGTGCTCCTTGAATCCCTATTGACTCCTTGAGTCCCCGTTGGCCCGCCTCGGTTTCGCCGCCACTGGTGCCGAGCCCGCGATTCGACCGAGTGACTGGCCCATGATCTTCGCCACGAGCAATGGAGGAACGCTCTGTTAGCTCCGCGGCTTACCACGCCTCTTCCCTGCCGGCCTCTTCCCTGCTGGCCCGTTTGCTGGCGGATCCTGAGCTGTACGTCTCTGCTTGGATCGGGGCGATTCCGGGACGTCGCCGAGGTCGCCACCGTCCTCGGCTTCCGCGTCTGGCCCGCTCGATGGCTGGCGCGCGTTTTCTTCGTCCGCCATGTCCGATTTAGAGCCTACGTCGGTGAGCTCATCTTCGCTCTCATTTTCGTCTCCGTCGTTGTGCCCGTCGTCTCCGTTGTCTCCGTCGTCTCCGTTGTCGCCATCGAAGTTGAATTCGCCGTCGAACTCATCCTCCAATTCGCCTTCGAAGTCGCTCTCGAAGTCGCCCTCCATTTCGCCGCCCTCATCGCCGTTCGCGGCGAGCAGGGAATCTTTCCAACGCGGATCGTTCGGGTCGAAGTCGCCACCGCGGTCCGGACCTTCGAACACGGTGGATTCGGCGGCCGCGTTGCGGCTGCGGCGGGACTCGCCGCGTTTCGATAGCTCGTCGCGGCGATCGGACTCGTTACGGCGATGCAGATACAGTTTGATGGGCACTTCGCCGAAGTCGAGGTGATCGCGGATCACGCCGAGCAGGTAGCGGCGGTACTGTTGGGAAAACGCCTTGGGGTCGTTGCACACGAGCACCAGCGTGGGCGGCTGGATCGCGACCTG
>JBIKVL010000831.1:0-2894 GCA_044356875.1 Pirellulaceae bacterium
TGGAGAAATCTCCTTCTCCTTCAAAAGCTCGCCCCACTAGCTCTGCAATGATTCGCGGCATCCCACGAAAAGTCCAGCGCGAACTCAAAATTTTTTTTTGTGGAGCTAAACCCGTTCGGCAGTTTTCCCCGCCAATGGACGTTCCTCCGGCGTCACCAATCGAGCCGCGACGTGGGCCCTAGGATTTCGGACTGGCAGTCGGACTGGCCGGTCAGGAAAAAGCGTTTCCGGGAAATCGCTTGTCAAGCGAGTGTCGTGCGGGCTATACTTCGACGAAGTTTGCGGGTGTAACTCAGTTGGTAGAGTACTAGCTTCCCAAGCTGGCTGTCGCCGGTTCGAGTCCGGTCACCCGCTCTTTTTCGAAGTCCTGCCGAGCAAGCAGCTTCTCTTCTCGCCGAACGTCGGCAAATCGGCCTGCATGGCCGTAGCCAAAACGGGATGTGCCGTTTTGTGAGCTTCTTCCGCTTCAGCACTAAGTCTGTTTTCCGAATCAAAAAAAGGCGGAACAAGCAAGTCGCTTCGTCGCCATCCATCGACGCCTTACCCCAGGAACGCGGGGTGGGAACGGAAATCGTGGAATGCCGCGCTTGCTCGGTCACGCTACGGTCCCCGTATCCTCCCGACCGCAAATTGCCCAATGGACCAAAGCATTTGTGCAACAACGAGCCGCTCCGCCCTTCGACTGGCCACCCCTAGCCACGCGCCCAGTCCCGATCAAGCCGCCGTCGCAGCGTCAGCATGCGTGCGCGAAATGTTTATGCTCCCGTTGCCTCCGGCAACCAGCCAACTATAGACTCCGATACCTTAACAGCACTGGCTCATCACGATACGACGGAATTGTCGAAATGGACGCCGATAGAATCGCCGAAGAGAAATTTCGTGTATATGTCGACACGATGATCCGATGTCGTTGGTTCTTTTTAAGCTCGACGCTCGTGACTGCGTTAATTGTGATTCATTTGTATGTCGAGCAATTCAGTTTCCAGGAGCAGCAAGTCCGCGAGATGTTACAAGAGAGGCGTAATGATGACGCTGAACTTGCGAAACTCGAAGGGGAAATACGAGATGGCCGTCATAGAAACTGGAGCAAGGAGGTCACCACACGTTTCGGGGATTTGCACTATAAACAACATAGGCGGGACAACCTGGAAAGGTCGATCGCAATTCCAGACAGAAGTCTTCCGCTGCTCGGGATGAATGTTCCAGGCAACGATTATCTACCTATTATGGGAGGAGTCCTGGTAATCATCGTCCTTGGGACCTGGCTATCGTTGCGAAACATCTCCTCCATGTTGCGGAATCTCGACCTTCGTCGCAATGCCCAGCGTCCGTTGCAAGAACTGGTACGGTTTCATTTCATATTTACTGGACCAATTGATGTGCCTGCATGGGAGAAAGGGGCCGCATTCGCGACTAGAATGGTTGCAATTTGGCTTCCAGCCGCCGCCTTTGCAGTTGCAATCGGTATCGATATCTACTCAGTTGTCATCGGTCAGAAATACAATCTTGGATTCTTCGGTTCCGCGGCAATAGTCACGCTACGATACGCCGTTTTGTCCTTAGAGTTGATTCTGATGTCTTCTATTTCACTAGGTATTTGGATCAAGGCTAAGGAGGTTCACGCCTTGGCCACGGATGAAGGACTTGCTACTGATATGGATTGAGCGTCATAGGTAACGAAACAAAGCACGCACCAGGACGGGCCAACCCTAGACGAACGAGGAGTCAACGCGTTTCCGGTCTATTGGTCGGTAACCTGGGCAGGAGGCTCGTGGTGGGGTGCATTCCCATTGAGCCCGCTCAGGTGTTCGACTGCGCGGTAATTCGCGGAGCCTCCGGCGTGGCGACGCCACGGCGTCACGGACTTCGCCGCCGTGGCGTCGCACGTACCCGCACGAACGAGGGGAGCCGCGGTACGCCGCGCCACGACAGTTTCTGGTAGCGGCATGGGATACGCGTCTTGATCGCCGACTGCCGATCGGTGAACCCGCTGCCGACAGAAAACCGCACGCCGCTGGGCAGTTCGACGCGTAGCGCCCCAAGCCGCCCGCGATGGCGGTCGGCACCCGGCTAGTCACCGATCACGCGCGCCTCAGCGTCCAGGAACCGTTTCACCTTGACGCAACGTCGCGGGACGGCGATGAGCGTGGCAGCGTGGCTTGTCGCAGCTATGGTTGTGCGGCGATCTCGGGAAGATGAGAATACGCGGACGACTTCCGGCGCTTTCAAGGATTGCTTCAATGCTGATTAAGCTCAAGGTGAATGGCGTGGACCGCTCGGTCGACGTCAGCCCCGACATGCCCTTGCTCTGGGTCATTCGGGAAACGCTCGGCCTCACGGGCACCAAGTTCGGTTGCGGCGAGGCGCTGTGCGGCGCTTGCACCGTGCATTTGGACGGAGAAGCGGTGCGATCGTGCAGCACTGCCATTAGCGAGGCGGCTGGCAAATCGGTGACGACCATCGAGGGGCTGGATCGCGAGTACGCCGGTCCGCTGCAGCAATGCTGGATCGACCAGGATGTGCCGCAATGCGGATATTGCCAGTCGGGCCAGATCATGTCGGCCGCTGTGTTGCTCCGCAAAAAGCCCAAGCCCACCGACGACGACATCAACGAGGGCATGTCCGAAAACCTGTGCCGCTGCGGCACCTATCAACGCATCCGCAATGCGATCCGTCAGGCTGCCGAGCTGAAGGCGAAAGGAGGCGCGAAATGAGCGACGTCGTAAATCTCAGCCGTCGTCAGTGGCTGCAACTATCGGCGCTTGCGGGCGGTGGATTGGTGCTTGGAGTCTTCCAACCGCAGCTCGCCGCGAAAGACGAAGTCAAATCGGGCTCCTCCAAACTCAACGCTTTCGTGCGGATTGGCAGCGACGACCTGGTGACTGTGGTCGTCA
>JBIKVL010000055.1:0-10470 GCA_044356875.1 Pirellulaceae bacterium
AACCGCAGCTTCAACCTGCCGGGCGTGTTCGACAACAAGGGGAACAACAACCCCTTGCTCTCGGCACATCCAGGCGGCGTCATGTGCTGCATGCTGGATGGCAGCGTCCGGTTCGTGTCGTCCACCACCGACATGCTGACTCTCTTGCGGGTTGCGACCCGCGACGACGGCCAAGTTCTGCCGAACTGGTAGCCCTTCCGTACGCCGTTGACCAAGCACGCACTGCAATCCTAAATGTGTCCACAAACCGTCGGCCGACAGCCCGTCGGCCGACGGTTTCTTTTCGTCGGATCCTTTTTTCTTCGTCTTCGTTTCCCATTCTTTCGAGGTTGATTCAGCAATGACCAGCGGTAGTCGCCGGACGTTTTTCGCTTGGGGTTCGATGGTGCTCGCCACGGTCGCCTTGACCGGTTGCGGTGGCGGCGACAGCACTCCGAAAGGCAAGGTTCAAGGCAAAGTCACGTTCAAGGGCGGTAGCCTTCCCACCGGCTGCTCGATCGCGTTTTCCGGCGGCGCGGGCGGTGGCAGCACCACGATTGACGCCAGCGGCGCTTACAGGTTCTCGGACGGTCTTCCGGTGGGCTCGTATCGGGTGAGCCTCGTGCCGCCGACCACTTCGCAGAGTCCCGAGGAAGCGATGAAAGCCGCCATGGGTGGTAAGGCGGCGGATCCAACCGGCGGCTTGCCGGCCGCCTTTCTCGATCCCGCGACGAGCGGTTGGACCGCCGACGTGAAAGCGGGCGACAACTCGGCGGACTTCGAATTGTCGGCTCAATAGCGGCCCGCCCCGTGGAGACGGGGCACGCCACCGATTCAAGGTAGCAGCGGGCCTCGCGTTCATGAGAACGCGAGGCCCGCGCCGTTTCCCATCGCTACCGTAGAGCGTTCAGGTAGGCGAGCAAATCGGCGGCCTGTTGCGGGGTGAAGCCGGCGAGCAATCCTTCCGGCATGAGCGACACGCGGGAAACCGTTAACCGCTCGACATCGCTCGCCGCTAAGACAACCTCCTTGTTCTGCGGATCGCGCAGCACCATTTCGTCTTTGGTGCGACGCACGAGCAGACCTGCGACCAAGCGTCCATCGGTTGTCTGCGCTTGGTAAGCCGCGTAGGCCGGTTCGACCGTGCGAGACGGATTCAGCAGGCTGTCAAGCAACTCCGCAGAGCCGCGTTTGGCCGCAATTCGGGTCAACTCCGGTCCAAGATTCACGCCTTCGGCGCCCACTTTGTGGCACGAGGCGCATTTCGCCGCTTGGCTGGCAAAGAGCGTTTTACCGCGCGCCGCATCGCCTGTTAGAGCGGTGATCACTTCAGGTCGGGGGCGCGGTCCTAATTTCCGTTCGCCGCCTTCGTCCGGCAAATGGCCTTCGAACAGATCGCGAACAGCCCCAGGCTCCAACTTGCGAGCCGCTTCGAGCAACCGGTCCCGATCGACACTGGCCAGCTCGCCGCGTCCCAAACGGCGAGCCCAGCGGAGGGCCTGCCGCGGATCGGCAGCCAGCTTCTCCGGCGACACCGCAGCCATGTCGAGCGGCACCCGCAACGTGGCAGCTACGGCCGATGTATTCTCAGGCGCCTTGCTCGGAGCCTTGTCCGGCGTCTTCGCGATGTTCGCCACCTCAGCGGGAAGACTGGCGATCCATTCCTCGATCAATCGCAGGCCGGCTTCATCGGGGAGCTCCGCGCCGACATGCGGCATACGGTCGCGGCCATACTTCGCCATCCGATAGTAGAGCGTGCTCCGTTCAGGATCTCCGGGCGCGACGATCCGCGCGTTGGGCAGTCCAAAGTCGCCGCGAATGGGCGATTCCAGTAGTCGGGTCTCCGCCAGTTTTTTCTTGGACAACAAATCCAGCCCCACGATGCCGCCGCCGTTGAACCGATGGCAGTGGGAACAATTCGCATGCAGGTAAGATCGGGCGCGGGCATCGAGCGACACGCTAGGAACCATCGGCTCCACCAGACGATCCTCGGCGGCGGCCAACGCCGCGTCGAAAGGCGGTTGAAGCGAATCATCGAGAGACCGGCGGACGAGATGGCCGGTCGCGGCGAGCGACACCAATTGGTTGGCTGGCGTGCCCGACGGATCGGTCGTCGTTCGATTCAATTGCGGCAGGCTGAAGCCGATCGCGTATTGCGGCCATTGGCTGTGGCACTGCAGGCATTGCGTGCGGTCGTGAAAGCGCCACGTCAACTGTCGTTGGCCAGCCGGGTGCCGTGGATCGCGGATCAAAAGCGAGCGTTCCGCGCCGCTCGACGGGATCAAGTCGGCGTCGCTTCCATCGTCGCGCCAGGCGTACGAGTACGCTCGCCAATCGGCGCCGTCGAAGTGCAGCACTTGCGTTTCGATCGGGCGGCTTGAAGCCGGGTCGCCCGCCGTTCGTTCCAGCGACAAAGTTTTCGCCAGCACCGCGTCTTGCGGGAAGTGCAGCCGGAAACTGTGCCAATAGACCTGGCTGGGCATCGGCTTCCCATCCCCTGGATAGACCGAGATTCCCGCTTGCCCAGGCAGGCCCAGCCAACGCTCGGCGGTAGCTCCGTCGTGCCATCGCGGCGAATTGATCGTGTAGGGCACGATGCCGGCGGCGGGCTTCTGGTCTTTCACCGCGGCGAATAGTCCCGTCGCCGACAGCGTGCGAGGGAAGTCCTTGTTTTGCCCCTGGCCATCATTGCGGGCGAGCGTGTGGATGAATCCGGTGTCGTAATCGAGCAGCAACAGTTCGCCGTCGGCGTCTTCGCCGAACGACGCGACGCGGATCGTCGGCCGCGTGATTTCGTCGAGCGAAACGAGTCTTTCGCCATCGAATCGCGCCGCCCACAAGCGACGGAACTCCCAATCGCCGAACACGTAGGCGCCCACCAATTCCGGAAACCGCTTGCCACGGTAGACGAAGCCACCGGTGATGCTCGCCGCGATCGTGTGGGGCAGTTCGAGCAGCGGGGGCCGGATCGGCGAAGGACCGGGACTGTCGGCCTGATGGATCGGCTGACGCCCTTCCACGGCGCTCCATCCGTAGTTGCCGCCACGCTCGACGCGATGCACCATCTCCCAAAGTTCCCAGCCGACATCGCCAAGCCACAGTTGGCCGGTCGCTCGATCAAAGCTCATCCGCCACGGATTGCGAAATCCGTAGGCCCAGACTTCCGGGCGAGCGGGCCGGCCATCGATCGACAGACCGACGAACGGGTTGTCGTGCGGCACGGCGTAGTTTCGCCCCGCTTCGCGGCGATCAACATCGATCCGCAACACCGACGACAACAGATCCGAGATGTCTTGGCCCGTATGGAGCGGATCGGGCGGATTCGGCGGTCGACCATCGCCCGTGGAAATGTACAGAAATCCGTCGGGTCCAAACAGCAATTCGCAGCCATTGTGCCCACCCTGCTCCCATGTCAACACAACCTCTTCACTGGCTGGTTCAAGTTTGGGTGGAAGCGTGTCCGAAACGCGAAACCGCGCGATCCGCGTGCCGTCCGCCAGATTCGGCGACTTCTTGTCGTCATGCGCCAAGGTGTAGCAGACGTAGCACCAGCGGTTCTCCGCGAAGCGTGGGTGAAACGCCAAGGCGTAAACCGCTTCGACCCGGCCAGCGTTGGCGGGCCATGTCGCCTTATTGAGCTCCGTCGTCAAATCGCAGGCCAATTCAGGTTGCGAATCGGCGCCGGGAGCCAGCGAATGAATAACGCCCCGCCGCTCGCCGACCATGAATCGTCCGAGCTTCGACGACCAGACAATGAATACCGGTTCCTTGAATTTCGCCGCTGTAAACAGTCGGGGCGCGACAAACGGCGGCGGCGCTTCGGGCGAACCCGTGATCCGCGACGTCGTCCAAGGAACGCGTTTCGTAGCCGCTTGGGCCGACGACGGCTGCTCCGCGAGCGCAAGCGCGGCGCTCCAACCGAACATCAAACCGAAGGTGGCGCCGACGGCCAGGGCCATGCCAACCCGAAAACCGGTCCGCTGGGTGACGCGGCGCGCAAGTGGCGTCGTCCACGCGACCATCGATCGAACCGCAAGCTTCAGTCGTGGCGTCATGCGAATCCTCTCCCGAGTTCCCACTCAACCATGCCTTGTCGTTTCCACGATGCTATCCGGTTCCGACGAAGCCGTGTCGTCCCGACACGTTTCTCCGGCCAGCCGTTCCCAGTTCCACGATTCCCCTCGGTTGCGGCCCGGGACGCTCGCTAACCTGCCAGCTCCAACCCCGTCAGCGAGCTGGTTCCAGAGGCGAACCGATCCGTTTCCACCCCGAGTCGCTGCAGCATGCTGACGAAAAGATTGCACAGCGGCGGATGATTCTTTTCGTCGAACGCCAAATGCTGGCCATGGCGGAATCCGCCGCCCGCGAACAGGACCGGAAGGTTGTTGACGCTGTGCTTTCCCGCGTCGCCGAGGTTGCTGCTGAAGAAGACCATGGTGCGGTCGAGCAGCGTGCCGTCCGCCTCGCGCGTCCCCCGCAGTTGCCCCAGGAAGTCGCGGAGCGTCTTCAGCTTTTCGATCTCCAACGTTTTGAGCTGCGCGATCTTGGCGGGGTCGCGGCCATGATGCGACAAGTCGTGATGGCCTTGGCTTACGCCCGCGATCGGCGGAACGCTGCTGGTGCCGAGAAGTTGCAACGTGATTACACGTGTCGAGTCGGTTTGCAGGGCGAGATGGATCAGGTCGAACCACACTCGGGATTTGCCGACAAGGTCGGCGCTGTTGGCGATATTCGCGGGCTGTTTCGCATCGACCTTGGGTTTGGGACGGCGGGACCAAGCTTCCAATTGTTCGAGCCTTCGTTCGAGCTCACGGATGCTCGTGAAGTACTCTTCCAGCTTTTCCCGATCCTCGAAGCTAGTTCCGCGTTGCAGCCGGCGGGCCTCCGACCGAACGGCGTCCAGCACGCTTCGGCCATCGGCGAGCTGTCGGGCACGCGCGGCGACTTCCTCCGGCCTCCCTTCTAAAAACAGCTTCGCGAAAACGCTCGAAGGCCACGATTCCGTCGGCACTGGCGCGCCGCTGCGAGTCCAGGAGAGACCGAATCCCTCGCACGACAACGCCAGCGAGGGAAACCGCGTGGCGCCGAACAGATGCTCGGCCGCCACTTGATCCACCGACACGCTGTTCTTGAACCCCGCGCGACGCTCGGGATGCGGCGCGCCCGTGAGAAAGCTGTAGTTGGAATCGTGGCTCGGTCCCACATCGGGATGCGAAAGTCCGGAAATCACCGTGAAGTCGTCGCGGAATTCCCGCAACACCTCCAGGTAGGGCGACAACGCGTAATCGCGTCCAGCCGTCTCCGGAAAGAAGTGCGGCGGATGCAATCCCAAAGGCGTGTTGATGAACACCATCCGCCGCGGCGACATGGCGTCAGCACCACCAGCGCCAGCACCACTACGTACGCCACCTCGTTCGCTACCACCTGCGCCACCGCCTGCGTTACCGGAGGTGCCAGTGGCAGGCTCGCCGCGGCACGGACGCAGGACGAGCGAATCGAGTAGCGGAAGCGCCAACGCGACGCCACCCGCGCGTAAAAACCGGCGGCGGCCGAAACGCGCGTCAAACGAAACGCCGTCGAGCCATGGATGTCGCGAATCGCGGATGGCCATCGCCAATGCTCCCAGGTTCCTATCAATTGACTGTCATTTCTGCCGGAATAGGTCGCTCTGCACTACCTCGTGAATCAGCGAACGCGTCCCAAAACCCGCCGTTCGCGTTTTGTCCGCAATCGCGGCGACTTCATCTCGCTCAGCCCGTGTCGGCGCCCGGCCGGTCCCGTACGCGACTAGCCGGCCGACAAAGGCCCGCGCGAGCGACGCCTCGTCGCGCGCGAGCAGGCGTTTGAGATCGCGTATGTCGGCGAACGCCGCGCCATCCGGCATTTCTCCTGTCGGATCGACCGCCTTGCCGCGATGGTACGGCATGCGGCGACCGTCCACCGTCACCGGATCGCCATGGCCAGTCACTCGGTAGCGGTCGCGCCAACCTCCAATGCAGTCGAAACTCTCCAAGGCAAAGCCGGGAGGATCGATGCGGTGATGGCAAACTGCGCAGGACGCGTCCGCTCGATGCTTTGCCAATTGCTCGCGGATCGTCGACGCGCCACGAATGTCCGGATCGATCGCCGCGACATTCGCGGGCGGCGGCGGCGCCGGCGCGCCGAGGATCCGGTCGAGTACCCACGCGCCGCGCAAAACGGGCGAGGTGGTCGTGCCGTTGGCGGTGACCTTGAGCACGCTCGCCATGGTCAGCAGGCCTCCCCGGTGGCTTTCCTCTGGCAGATTGACCCGCTGGAACTCCCATCCCGCCGGGCCCTCGACGCCGTAATGCCGCGCCAAGCGGCCGTTCAGAAACGTGAAATCGGAACGGATAAAGTGGGAGACTCCGAGGTCGCGGCGCAGCAGTTCGTCGAAATAGAGTTCGGTTTCCCGAATCATCGACACCTTCAGCAAATGGTCGAATTCCGGATAGAGCAAATGGCTGGGCTCGGTCGCGTCAATGTCGCGGAGGCCCAGCCATTGGCCCACAAAATTCTCCGTGAGGGCCGCCGCGCGGGGATGGTTGAGCATCCGTTCGACTTGATCGCGGAGCGTGGCCGGATCGCCCAGCTTTCCGCGTTCGGCCAACTCCAGCAGCTCGTCGTCCGGAAGACTGCTCCAGAGGAAATAGCTGAGACGCGAAGCGAGCGCGAAGTCGTCCAGCTTGCCGGGCGATTCGCGTAGGAAAAGGAATTCGGGCGCGACCAACACGCCCTTGTAGGCGGCGCGCAGCGCCTGTTCGAAAGTGGCGCCCGCCTCCCGACGCTGATCGAAGACCACGAGGAACGGCGCGGCGTCTTCGGTCCGCACCGCGCGTCGAAACGAGCGTCGCAGAAACGATACCAGCAGCCGTTCGGCCGCGCCACGGAGCGCCTTGGCGTCAGCCGCCTCCGGGACGACCTCGACACGATCGCGAAAGTTGGGAGTACCAGCGGGCCGCCGTGGTAGATCGCCAAAGAGCCGTCGATGGCTGGCAGACGGCCAGTCCGCATGGAGCGGCCCTTCGATCTCGACATAGCGGACGCTCAAGCCGGGGCCTTGCCAAGCCTTCCCGCCCTGCTGCTTCACCGTGTTCGCATGCGCCAATCCATAGGGCAAAATGCTAATCGTCGTCCGCGGCTCCATCCAGCGTTCGAATTCAAACACCTTCGGATCGCCAGGCAGCGCGTCGAAGTAGCCAATCAAGCCGCTCTTCCCCGTCAGCCGGGAACCACTGGCGGTGACACGAAAGGTGACTGGCTTGCCGTCGCTCTGCGTCGCCGACGCCACGATCCGAAACCGGTAGAGGCCCGCCTCGGATGGGTAAAACGGCGACACGCTGACATTGTGCCACTCGGACGAGCAGAAGCAGGTGACCTCGCCGTCTTCGCCGAAACGATACACGTCCTCGGTCGTCCCGCGTACCGGATGGCCGTCTTTCAGGCTGTATCGCTTGCTTGTCGACGGCGGTGGCAGGGGCCGATTGGCGATCGCCAGCTCCAAAGCGGTGTCCGCCGCCTCGAGATACTTTTCGAGCAGAAACGACGACGTGTGGTTGGCGGCGCTGGCGTTATCGAAACCGTCCGCCATGCCATCGAGCGGCAACGACTCGCGGAGCTTCGCGCGAATGCCCAGCAGGTCGTTGATCGTGTTCTCGTACTCGTTTCGATTCAACCGCCGCAGCGGCACCCGGCCCGCGACCGCGCGACGTCGGCGTTCCACGCGGGCAAGTTCTTCAGCGAGCGATTGCAGCGGCTTTGCAAGTTCAGTAGGTGACGGAGTGGGCGAGCCGGGCGGCGGCATTTCCCGTGCGCGAACACGGTCGAACACCTTCCACCACCATGCTCGGTCGGCGGACGCCGCTGGCGTGTCCGCCTCCAGGTTGTGGCTCAACTGGTCCAACCGCAGGCCGGCTTGCTGATTTTCCGCCCCATGGCAATCAACACAATAGCGGGCGATCAGGTCTCGCCAGCCATCGAGTGGCGAGACGGCGAGCGGGGAGCCATCGAGCGGGGAGCCATCGAGCGGGGAGCCATCGAGCGGCGCGATATCGGAGGCAGGAGGCTCGGCCCGCGCCGTTTGGACTCCGCCGGCCACCATGGAAACGCCGAGTGCGCAGGCGACTGCCCAGGCAAGCCAAACGGTCAGTCGCCGCTCGGTCGCATTGCTCTTCGAACGCGAAACGCAACCGGGAGACGCGGTGACTTGGGTGCATGGTGATTGAGGAAACATGTGAGGCGATTGTATCCGCTTCGCTCTGACCTGGTATGCATGTCAGCAGGAGGGGATCGCTCAGAGGATGTCCCGTGGCTGAAGAAGCTACTTCGTTTGCTCGCGAAGCAATTTCCGAAGTTCAGCAAGTCGCGTGGCCAACTGTTCCAAGCCGAGCTTCGCCAGTTCCTCGGACTCTGTCGGCGGCATTTTAAGGAGATCTTCGATGAGTCGAATTTGGCCAATCCGCTCGCCGCGTTGCTGGCCAATCTGTTCGCCCTCCGCACGGGCGTAGTCCAAGCGGGCTTCCTCATCGAGTTGCGCCTTCAACCGAGCTTCGTACAGTTCGCGAGTTTCCGGGGTTCGCGTGATCATTTCCAATACTCCCAGCGCGTCGTGGAATTCGGGTTCCGGCAACAGGCGACGTAACACATCAGTGTCGATCTGATGCGCGTTAAGCATCAAAAACGCCCACCGCTCCAGCGGGCTCACCTCGCGGATATTCTGCACCGAGGCCCGCGATTTGGGCAACTCCACCAGATGAATCTGTAGCTCGTCCGTAAAAACCTGACCGCCTTTCTCGCGCAAGCGAAAGTCTAGGTGCAATTGTTGATCCTGAGGGAACATCGACTGGCTGAGCACGCAAATGCTGATCGCTGGCTGCAACGCCTTGTATGCCATCCCTTCATGCATCTGGCCGACGAATAGTCGTCCCGCATAATAAGTCAGCCGCTTCGCCAAACCGGTCGCCAGTGACGTCTGCATCTCAATGTTGAGAAACCGCCCCTGCTCATCCTGCGCCTTAATGTCGAGGATGGAGAGCTTGTCGTCTTGAGTTTCTTTCCCCAGAAACGGGTTCAAGATCGTTACATGCCGTATGCGAGGCGTGCCAGCCAGCACCGAATTCAAAAAGTGTACGGTGACCGCCGTATGCTCGGGACTCCCCAACATCAACTTGAAGGCCAAGTCCACCGTCGGGCGAATATCGGTAATCATAACCATCCCGAGATCTTCGTAGGACTCCGCGCCAACACCGAGTTCCGTCAACTTAGTGTGATCCAGGAGATCATGGAACCCATCTAGTCGCAGCGAGTGTCGAGAAGGCTAACGGGGTTCTTTCGGCACGTCAGCAATTCCTCGCAGGAACACCAATGTAAGCGGAAGGTAGCGGGACGCCACGGAAAACGACGCGGCGGAGTAGTGGTGGCCTCGTGGCCTGGGCCGCATCCAGGCGAAGTTGCGTTGTTTCGGCCTTGCTCCTAAACTTGCCCACGAGCCGGTGCCTTGCCGGCGGTTGTCCCGATACTGGCTCGGCTGGCTGCTGGGCCGCGACTTGGCTGCGAGGAATCCCCGATGAATCTGTCCCGTCGTCTGTTCTTGGATCAATCCCTGGCCGCCGCCGCGGCTGCCGCCTTGTCGGCGCCCGGAGTCCGGCCGCTCCATGCGGAAGACGCGGAACCGTCCGAGGCGGTCGGCAAGTCGGTCGGTCCCAATGAGAAAGTCCGAGTCGCGGTGATTGGCGTCAACGGCCAGGGCGGCGCTCATTTGGGCGAATGGCTCCGGAATCCGGGCGTCGAAGTGGTCGCGATCTGCGATTGCGATCCGTCCGCGTACGCGAAACACGAAGGCCGCTTCAAGGACTTGCCGCGCAAACCGCGATACGAACAGGACGTCCGTAAACTGCTCGAGGACAAGACGATCGACGCCGTCTCGATCGCCACTCCCAACCACTGGCACGCGTTGATGGCCGTTTGGGCGATGCAATCGGGCAAGGATGTGTACGTCGAAAAACCCTGCAGCCATACGGTTCACGAAGGCCGCGTGATGACGCAATGGGCCCGGAAGCTCGGCCGCATGTGCCAAATGGGCGTGCAAAGCCGCAGTATGCCCGGGATGCGCGCGACGCTCGATTTCGTGCTCGGTGGAAAGCTCGGCAAGATCCAAGTCGCCCGGGCGATCTGCTATCGCCAACGCGGCAGCATTGGACTCACCGGAACCCCCGCGCCGGTTCCCAACGGGCTCGACTTCAATCTCTGGTGCGGACCGGCCCCGTTGGAAGTTCCCAAACGCAAACGCTTGCATTACGACTGGCACTGGTTCTTCGCCACGGGCGGCGGCGATATCGCGAACCAAAACCCGCACGAGCTCGACAAGGCCCGGTGGGGCCTGGGCAAGCAGGAACTGCCGCGGCGGGTGGTCAGCCTGGGTGGACGGCTCGGGTATGTCGACGACGCCGAGGTCGCCAACTGCCAAGTGACCGT
>JBIKVL010000832.1:0-2890 GCA_044356875.1 Pirellulaceae bacterium
GGCGTCTTTGTTGTTGGCGTCTTTGTTGTTGGAGGCGTTGTTAGCGTCGTTGTTGGAGGCGTTGTTAGCGTCGTTGTTGGAGGCGGTTCCGCGAATTGTTCGCGTTTCGACCGGGCGGCCGTCGACGAACAACCGGACCCGGTTGTCCGAATCGCGTGGTCCGAGCGTGACCGCCACAGGCCGCCACTGCCGCAATGGCAACGGTTCCCGGGCTTGCACCGCCAACTCGTGGCCCTCGGCGGGACCGTGCAACCGCAAGGTGAGGCGGCGTTGTTCAAGTCTGAGCGACCAACCGCGGCGCGGCGCGAACGTCGCGATCCGGGAAGCGATCGTCAACGGCGCATCGACGGTGGGAAAAATCAGGGCGCCAAACGACCAGCCGCCCGTCGTTTCGCGTTTGGGCGGTGGAACCTCCAACCAGGACTCGCCGTCAAGCAGCAATGCCGACCCGCGCGGACCGGTAAGCGTGCTCGGAGTTCCGTGGACTCGAATTGCCCGCGTCGGATCGGCGCGGTTGACGGGCGGTTGCGCCGCCTGCTGTTCGCTCGCCACGGCAGGAGTTTCGTCGGCAAAATCGAGTCGCATCCAAGCGTCTCGCGGAGCGGAAGCGCCGCCGGGCCGGACCGTCTTTTCCCAGGAAGCTTGCTGTGGGTCCGCGCGTCCCGAATCGTTGGCGCCGATCCGGCCGTCGATGGCTCGCTGGGTAGCGGCGATGCGGGCGTCGAGCTGTTCGAGCCGTTCTTGTTGCCGCGCTGTCGGCGCGGTGAGCACGGGCGCCGCATTGCCATGTTCGCCATCCACTCCCTTTTCCGGCACATTGTTGAAGTAAGCGAAGAGCCGATAGAAGTCGGCTTGTGAAAACGGATCGTGCTTGTGGTCGTGGCAGCGGGCGCAGGCCAACGTTTGGCCGAGCACCACCGCGCTAAAGGTCGCGACACGGTCCATGACATACTCGACGCGGTATTCCTCGTCGAAGACTCCGTTCTCCCAGATGATCATGTGGTTGCGCATGAGGCCTGTCGCCAATTGCTGATCCAGTGAAGCTTTAGGCAACAAATCGCCTGCCAACTGTTCGATCAGAAACTGGTCGTAAGCCTTGCCTTGATTGAACGAATCGACGACCCAATCGCGCCAACGCCACATTTCACGCTGCGAGTCGGCGTGGTAGCCGTGTGTGTCGGCATACCGGGCCAGATCGAGCCACGGCGAAGCCAGTCGTTCGCCGAACGCGGGCGACCCGATCAGTCGGTCGACCAGTCGCTCGACCGCATCGGGACGCTCACGGGACCGCGCCTCGGCGAGAAAGTCGTCCAGTTGTTCACCGCTGAGTGGCAATCCGGTCAACGCCAGCGCGAGTCGTCGCGCGATCGTATGGGGCTCGGCTTCGTTCCCCAGAACCTCGGTCGAATCCGGCGAGCCACCCCCGCGTGGTCCGGACGCCATGGGCGAAGAGCGATGTTCTTCCAGCCACAACCGGTCGAGCGGCGAACGGGTCCAAGCGTCGTCGCGAGTGGATGGAATCGCGGGCCGGCGCGGCGGCTGATACGCCCAGTGCGTTCGCCTTGCCAAGTCGTTATCGGACCCCACCGAGCTGGACGGAGGCGGACGACGGACCGGCGCCGGAGTGTTCGGCGACGGAGTACTCGGCGACGGAGTGCTCGGCGACTGAGCAGCGAGGGACTGGGGTGCTGGGGACTGGGAGGCCGGGGACTGGGAGGCCGGGGACTGGGTGGCGGGGAACGCGGCGGCGACCACGTTCCTGGGCTGCCAACGGAAAAGGACGGCCGCCGAGCCCGCGCTCAGCCCAACGGCCAACAGGACGAGCGTGGAAAGTCGGGGCCAATTGAGCGCGACGCGCGCGAAGTGGACGGGACGCCGCGATGGGATAGGCAGTGGAAAGAGTTCCACCTGCGGAAACGGTTGAACGCAGTGCTTGTCATGGCGGCTGTCATGGCGGCTGTCATGGTCGATTTGGCGGCCGCGGTGGCTGCGACGAATCATGCGAACGGTTCCCGAGTCGCGTCGAGTTCAAGCATACCACCGGAAGCTAGGCAAAGCGGCGAGATTGTTTCGCGCACCGGGTCTCGTGACGGTCGTAGCGGTCGATTTGGCAATTCGCGGAATGCTGATAAATCCACCCAGCGTCGACGAATTCGGATGTAGGCATTGTAGGTATCGCAGCCATTATGGCGAACGCAACAAGGCGAACGAATATGACGACCGGCGATTCAGACCGCTCCCGCCAAGATGCCCCGAGTGGTTCGGCGGAACCTCGGGGTGAACGACTCTCGATATTACCGTCCGTGCGAATCGTTCGACTGCCCGCCGCTTGGATGGCCGCCTGTGCCGTGTTAAGCCTGGCGTTCTGGGTGCCGTTCGCTTCCGGTCAGACGTTGGGGCTAACTCCGGCGCCGACCGTGATTGACGACTGCGGCAAAGTGCAAGGTATTTGCTGTTCCGGGCCTCTGGTGTGGGGATTCGATCCGTTTGGCGGCTGCCAGCAGTGCGGTGGCGTGAATGGCCACTCCTGCCGAACGGGGTTTACCGCGCACCGGCCAGCGACCTGGTATGGCGGCGTGGACATGATCGCGCTTACGCCCAATGCCTCGGACGAAGTGGTGCTGGCACGTGTTGACCCAACGGGTTCGAACGCGTTGTCGACGGCGGACTTGAAGAGCGAGTACGACGCGGGCGGCCGCTTCGTCGTTGGCCGCACCATCCACGGCTGCTACCAATTAGAAGTCGCCTATCAGGGCAACTATGCCTGGAGCGACGACCGAACCGTCGCCGCCTCGGGCACTTCGTCGTTGACAACGATTCTGGACGGGTTCGCCGCCAGCAATCCGCAGCAGATCGTCACGGCCCAAACCGCGTCGCGGATGACCACGGC
>JBIKVL010000835.1:0-2886 GCA_044356875.1 Pirellulaceae bacterium
GCTCGTCGCCCGCAGCCCTCGCGCGGCGAGCGCGTCGAGGTTTGGAGTCCTGAGTTCCCCGCCGAAGCAGCCGATGTCCGAGTATCCCAAGTCATCGGCGACGACGAGAAGGATGTTCGGTTGCTTCTTCCGGCCCTCCGCCGCGAAGCCAGTGGCTTGTCCGCAAGCCAAGGCGACAGCGAGTGTAGCGGCGACGGCAAGCGGCCAAATATTGGGCATGTGCGTGACTCCCGGCTGGACGCCTCGGGCGTAAACGGTGGCCTGAACGTTCGCCGCAGTATCCGCCTTGGGGATCGCTCCCGTCTATGGGGCTACCTCGACTTGCGGATGCGACATGCTTTTTTAGGGGCGCAGTTCAGGACGAGCGCGAGGACGGGCGCGAGGACGGGCGGAAAGTGGACGACGCCATGTGGCAAGATGTGTTTGGCGGCCAGGAATCCCGCTCGCAAGGAAACGCTGCGAAAACCAACCCGAAGCCGTCGTCGGCGGCGTTGCCGCGACAGTTGATCGCGATTACCAGCGATCGAGCGTCAGCACTTCGAGCCGCGACGGGCGGTTGGGATCGCGGAACAGGCGATGGGTAGCACGCAGGAAGTCGCGGGGCTGCGCCTTGTAAATGTCAAGGAACTGCTGCGGGTTCCGATCGACGAGCGGAAACCAAGTGCTCTGCACCTGCACCATTACCCGATGGCCAACGCGGAACGTGTGGCAGATGTCGGGAATGGTGAAGTTGACCGCCGTGGGCTCGCCCGGCGGGAACGGCTCAGGGCGGCTCAAGCTGTTGCGGAACTTACCCCGCATGACTTCGCCGCGCACCAATTGTTGAAAGCCGCCCATGCGGACGCCCGTGGGATTCGGATCGGGATCCGGATAGTCGTCGGGGTAGACGTCGACCAGTTTGACGATCCAGTCGGCGTCGGTGCCTGTCGTCGATACCGACAGCCGGGCTTGGATCGGCCCCGCGAGCGTGATGTCTTCCTCCAAGGGCGCCGTCTGGTAGGTCAGAACATCGGGGCGTCGACTGGCGAACCGCTGATCGTCGAGCATGTATTCGGTCGCCATGAGCGGCGTGGTGCGTTCGAGGTACGGGACCGGCTTGGCGGGGTCGCTCACAAATTCATCGAACGCTTCGCCCGCTGCCGATCGGCCAGTGGCGAGCGGCACGGAACCGATTTCCAGCCCTCCTTGTTCGCGGAAGACGAGGGCTCGCGGCCGAGCTTCGCGGGGCGGCCACTGAGCGAAAGTCCGCCATTGATTGGCCCCCGTCTCGAAGACCCAAGCCTTCGGCTGGTCCGGCGTGCCGACACCCTTCAGATGGAATTCGAAGAATGGAAACTCGATCTTTTCGCGGTAGTAGGGTCCGGTTTTCGAGTGGAAGTTGACATAACCCAGCGACGTGGCATCGCCCCGCGACCATTGGCCGTGCGACCATGGTCCCATGACCAGTCGATTGCCGCCCTGCGGGTTGCCCCGCTCGATCGCGCGGAAGACTTCGAGCGCGCCGAAGAGATTCTCCGCATCAAACCAACCGCCCACCGTCAGCACGGCCGGCTTCACACCCTTCAAATGCTGGCGAATGTTGCGGCTCTGCCAAAACTCGTCATACGAACCATGGGCCATCAATTGATCCCAGAACTCGACCTGATTCTGGAAATGCCGGCTGTTGGCTTCTGCCAGCGGTCCGAGCCGAAGGAAAAAATCGTAGCCGTCCGGTGTGCCGTGATCGAAATTGAAGACGAACTTTTTTGTCGGTTCGGGACGCGGGCGGCCGAACGCCGACATAAAGTTGAACGCGTGCGGCAGAATGAAGGCGCCGTTGTGATGCCAGTCGTCGCCCGCGAACCAGTCGGCCACCGGCGCCTGCGGCGAAGCGGCTTTCAACGCCGGGTGCGGTTCAACCAACGCCGCCGCCGTGTAGAAGCCAGGATACGAAATCCCCGACATCCCCACTCTGCCATTGTTGCCGGGCACGTTAGCAATTAGCCAGGCGATCGTGTCGAAGGTGTCGGTCCCTTCGTCCATATCCTTAGGCCCCTTCACCACTCGATGGGGACGCACGTTTTCGAACTGCCCTTCCGACATCCACCGTCCGCGAACGTCCTGATAGGCGAAAATGTAGCCCGCCTTGCCGAACAGCGGCGACGGCCCGAGGTCGGCGCGATGCTGATCGGCGCCGTACGGTCGGCAACTGTACGGCGTGCGATTCAGCATGATCGGATAGGTCTTCGACCGATCCTTCGGCACATAAACGGCCGTAAACAGCCGCGCGCCATCACGCATCGCTATGCGGAACTCATGCTTCGTATAGTTCTCGCGGACGTACTCCAATCCCTGAGCCACCGCTCGCGTCGGCAGTCCCGCCATCCCACCCAATCCCACCATCCCGGCGAGACCGACCACGGCGCATTGCGTCAGCGCTGAGCAAGTCAGTGCTGAGCGAGTCAGCGCTAAGTGCATCCGCGCGAAGCGCGTCAAACCGACACCCGCCAACGCGAAGCGCGTCCATAAGAAGCTGCTCAACGCGAAGCAGCTCAACGCGAAGCGAACGAGGCTCGCGCCGCCGCGTGTAAAGAAGGCGGCGTTCGGACAACCGTAGATGGCGGACATGACGGAGACTCCAAGGTGTTGACGCGGCCGTCGATCGCCAAACGAGGCGGCCACGACCAAGGGCGATCCGTAAGCGAACGCCCCAATCGAGTCAGTCGCCGCAGTCGCCGCCGCGGCATCATCACTTGGAGGACAGCTTGAAATCAACCGGTGAACCGCTGGCGTCAACGGTCGCCACCAGCGTCGTGCGGATGTCGCTCGAATACTTCTCGGGCAACTGCTCGCGGGCGCCGCTCGTTAGGAGCTGCATCGGCGAATCATCCGGACCCGGAATGACAA
>JBIKVL010000834.1:0-2886 GCA_044356875.1 Pirellulaceae bacterium
CTCGTTGAAGAACGCCATGTCCTCGGCGCAGTCCCGCAACGCGTCGCCGATCACGCGTTTTAAGAAAGATTCGGCGAGCGCCATATTGTCGGACAGATCGTAAAACGCCATCTCGGGCTCGATCATCCAGAACTCGGCGAGATGCCGCGACGTGTTGCTGTTCTCCGCCCGGAAGGTCGGTCCGAACGTGTAGATGCGGCCGAGCGCGCAGGCGAAGATTTCGCCCTCCAATTGGCCGCTCACGGTGAGGAACGATGGCCGATGGAAAAAGTCGTGGGAGAAGTCGACCTTGCCGTTGGTTCGCGGCGGTTTGTCGGCGTCCAGGGTCGTGACGCGGAACATCGCGCCCGCCCCTTCGCAGTCGCTGGCGGTGATGATCGGCGTGTGGACGTACAGGAACCCCTGTTCCTGAAAGAATTGATGGATCGAGTGGCTGACGCGGTTCCGCACCCGCGCGATCGCCCCGAACGTGTTGGTCCGCGGCCGCAAATGAGCCCACTCGCGGAGCTTCTCGAACGAATGTTGTTTTTTCTGGAGCGGATAGGCTTCGGGATCGGCCCAGCCATGGACTTCGACGCGGCTGGCCCGCAGTTCGGTGGCCTGTCCTTTGCCGCCCGACGCCATAATCGCCCCGTCCACGGTCACGCTGCAGCCCACGTTGAGCCGCTTGACGTCGGACTCGTAGTTCGCCAATCCGTTGTCGGCGATCACTTGCAGGTTGGCGAGGCACGATCCATCGTTCACTTCCAGGAAGCTGAAGCCGCCCTTGGAGTCTCGTCGGGTGCGGATCCAGCCTTGGATCCGCGCGGTCCGCCCAATCGCCGCCGCGTCCCGGGCCGCTCGCACGCTCATGCTATCCATCGCAAACCTCTCGCTCTTCGCAGTGGTGACCCATATCGCTCACGTCCGGCGGCCTGCCAACGCGGCGTATTGTGGGAGTTGATCGGGCGGATCGGCAAGCCCCGCCGCCTACGGCCGGACCGACAGCACGAACGGCGAATGGAACCGCGCCGAGCCCGCCCGCGCGCGAAGCTCCGCGACAAGCTCGACGATCCGGGTCGGCTCATCCACCCGAAAATCGTGCGTGACAGCCTGCTGCGCGGCGTCGCCGACGACTTTGTTGTCGCGTTTGCCGCCGGAAATCCGCACGCCGGCGCCCGTCCCGGAGTCCTCGATCAGCGGGTCTAGTTTGCTGGCGGAGACGCGGACTTCGAGCCGGTAATTGCCTTGGGCCAGCAACACGCGTTGGCGCCAAGACGCGACGCTGCGACCGCTCGCGCCGGCCTCGATGACCCATTCCACTGGCCGACCGTCCCGTTCCACCACCGAATGTTTGGCGTCGCTTGTATCCTGGCCCGGCCCCCATCCCGTCGCCAGCTCAATCCGCCCCTGCGCGTTGAATTCCAGCGGCAACGGTTCGGCGCGGAGCAACTGGTCGGCGACCGACCGCGATCGAGCGGCCAGACGGTCGCGCAGCTCGCGGACGCGGTCGGCGTGAGCGGCCGCTCGACCGCGATCGATCGCTTCGAGCACCGGCTTGAGTCGGCCCGCTCCTTGGTCGGCGAGCGCCATCAGTTTCTCGGGCGCGTAGAGCGGTTGCAGGGCGACGATCCGCTTGCGGTATGCCGCCCGCCACTTGGGATTGCCCAGCACCGCCGCCGACACAATCGGTCCATTGTTATCGAAGAGCGAAAAGTTGGGGTCGCCGAACATTTGGTCCATCCCATGCGGCAGGAAGAAGCCGCGTTTGGTCTTGGGATCGAAATAGAGTCGGTAATTGTTGCGATTGCAGGAATAGCCGTCCCAGTGGCAACCCAGGCGTTCGAGCGCCATGAAATTCAGATACGCCTCGACGTCCAACAGCTCGGACATCCGCTGCCAACGCGTCTCGGGTTGCGGTTCGCGGCAGGCGGCGGCCAGCGCCTTGACATCCGAATGGTCGTCGGGGCCGTCGCCCAAATCCTTTTCCAGATTGGCGTCGATATCCATCAGGAATCCGCCGTCGTAAAGGTTTCCATGCGTGTCGGCGAAATGCCGTTTCAGGAACCGTTTATCGAATCCTTCCTTGAGAACATAGAGTCCTAAATCGCGGCCATTCAGCCACACTCTGGCATGCGTCACTCGTGGCGCCGGCATGCCCGCCTGCTGGCACAGCTTCCAGCAGATCCATTCGTTGAGATACGATTCGTCCTGCACCGAGTTGTTGAGGTGGAACTTTTCGAGGTCGTGGAATCGCTGGCCGGAAGTGTACTTGTCGGTGTTGATGGTCAACGCGGGACGATCGTTAATGTCGCGGAAACTGCCCGCCGCCCCTTTCAGCTTGAGCGCGACCTTTCCGAGCGTCGCTCCGCCTTCCTCGACGATCGTCGCCTCCGCGTACCGCCGCGCGTCCTCCCGCAGACGCTGCATCTGCTGCGGATTGATCTCGATCCGCAGCCTCGGTATCCGCCCCTCGTCAAACAACGCGTCGCTCGCATCCTTCTTCACCGGCCCGACGCGATACGCCCCCACGCCACCGGGCCCGCCCGCCGGTTGCGGCCCCGCTGGTGGCGGCCCTGCCGGAGCTTGGGCGAACAACATGGTCGGGGCGACCGCCGCGACCAGCCCGAGCCAACCTAACACTCCCAGCCATCCGAACGCGGTGAGCGTCGCGGCGACGACATGCCGCCGGCGGAGGTGCCGGGTGGCGCTGATCAGCGACGATCCGGACTGGCGAGCTGAGTAGCCGCTACCGTGAAGTCGCGGAGCACTGGATGCGAACGGCGTGCGATCGCGGAATGGAAGGCGCAAGCAGGACATGGGCAAAACCTCGGGATCGGGGGATGTCGAGTTTTAACCCGAGCTACGGGCTGGGGGAATCTCCCGCAGCCCTGTCTCGCCCCCGAT
>JBIKVL010000833.1:0-2886 GCA_044356875.1 Pirellulaceae bacterium
CGGCTTCGTGGAATCGGCGGCGGACGACTTTCAAGTCGAACCGGGGTTTGAAAGCCTGTTCAATGGCCGCGACCTCGCCGGTTGGACCTTTCGAGACGCAAAGACGTTCGCGGCGGCGGGCGAGCTGGTCGGAAAGTCGGCCAGCGACGACGGCCGATACGTCGCGAAGCACGGCCGCCTGATCGTTACGACGCCGCCCGAAGGCCGCCGCATCCAGCAGCTGTGGACGGTCCGCGAGTTTCCCCAGGACTTCACGCTGAAGCTGGAATTCCGCGCGACGCCCAATGCCGACAGCGGCGTGTTCCTTCGCAAACCACAGTTGCAATGCCGCGACTACCCGCTGGCCGGCCCCTACAAGACGCTCGCCAAATACCGCGCACAGGACTGGAATGAATTGGTGATCGTGGTGCGCGACAACGTGGCGAAGTGCGAGTGCAACGGCGAACTGTTGGAGGGCATGTTCAAACTGCCTCCGACCGGACCGATCGGGCTCGAAGGCGATCGCGGCCAGATGGAGTATCGCCGGATTCGGCTGCGCGTCGACAACGCGAAATAGTGGCTCATCGCGGATCAAGAGCGATCGAGAGCGGGTCAAGAGCGATCGAGAGCGGATTAGGAAAGACGATTGTGCCGCCGCCACCGACTGTGTCGCGTCTGCTGTTTTGGCCAACGTTCCTATGGAACGCGCTGCTGGGACGCGTGCTGAAGGTGCGTCGATGGTGGGACCGCGTCGATCATCATGTGCTGCTCGGCGCTCTGCCCCTGCGCCGCGACGTGAAGGCGCTCGCGGACGAAGGGGTCGCGGCCGTGGTCAACACGTGCGAGGAATACGCTGGTCCTGAAGAGGCTTATCGGCGAAACGGCATCGAGCAACTGCGAGTGCCGACGACTGACTTCCATCCGCCCTCGCTCGAGAGCATCGAGCGCGCCGTGGCGTTCATCCAGCAGTATGTGCTGGCCGGCCGGACCGTCTACGTGCATTGCAAGGCGGGTCGGGCCCGCAGCGCCACCGTGGTGCTCTGCTGGCTCGTCGCGCATCGGGGCATGACTGTCGAGCAAGCGCAGCGGCATCTGCTTGCCTGCCGCCCTCATGTCATGAAGACGCTGGGCGAACGCGCCGTGGTGAAGGAATGGGCGGCGCGCGTCCGTGATTGTCGGTCCACGTCGTGATCGTTAGCCTGTTGCGAACTTTTCTCGACTCTTCCAGTCTCCGTTTCTTCGAGGTTTCCATGAACAAACCGCCGCATGGCATCGATGCTCGGTTGGATTCGCTCCCGAGCCTGAGGCGGGAACGCCGAATGTTTCTCGCCGCTGCCGCTGCCGGTTGCTTCGCCTACGCGCAAAACGGCGGCTCGTGCGTCGCTGCCCAAGCCCAGGCCCAAACACCGACCGTGGTCGTCGACGGACGCAAGCTCAGCGTGGAAGCGGTCGAGTCGGTGAAGGATATGAAACCGAGCATGCAGTTCGACATGGCTAAGGCGATGGCGAACCCAGGCATGCAGTTCCAAAACGGTTTCAATCAACAGTTCCGCGGCGGTGTTGGTGGTGCCGGCGGTGGTGCCGGCGGTGGTGCCGGCGGCGGTGGAGTCGGCGGCGGTGGAGTCGGCGGCAACGTCGGCAACGGCCGTGGCGGCGGGTTCGGAGGCGGGTTTGGCGGCGGCGTCAGTGGCCCCCTAGCTTCGTATGGCATCGCGATTTCAGTCGCTTTGGATGGAAAGAACGGCAAGGCGTTCGGGAAGGCGCCCGAGGTCGTGGTGGAGATCGCGCCCGAGGCGAAGGCCGTCGACGACAACGACGAAATGCTCGAATCGCCGCCGCTCGGAGCTCTACAACTGCACTATCCCGAGTTCGAGCAACGCAACGGCAACAAGCAGTACGTCTATCTTCGCGCGAGCAAGCAGCCCCGCACGCGACTCAAGACGCTCGATGGCGAACTGGTGATCACGCCTGGCCGGAGCGTGGTTGTCGAATTCCCGGCGCCGATCGCCGGCAAGGTCACGAAGAAGGCTTTTCAAGAGTCGTTCACCATCGACTCCATACAGGCTGGACCGGACGGTGTCCGGGTGGCAGCGGCCTTTCCGGCGCCCAAGAACCAGGGGCCGCCGCCCGCCAACATTCAGCAGTTCATGCAGATGTCGATGATGCCCAACGACAAGAACTCGTACTTTGTCGAGATCGTGGACGATCAGGGCGACATATACACGCCCAGCTCGGGTGGCACCGGCGGCGGCGCGCAAATGGGCGTCTTCAACTTCGGCGATCCCCAGGGCAAAAAGGGCATGCAGCGGAAGAATGACACAGCCCCAACGATCCGCAGCTTCGACTTCGCGGCGTTGCCTCAAGGACGCTCGATCAAGGCGGTGCGGATGCGTTGGATCGAGCGAACGGGCGCCGCCCGCCGCGTTCCCTTCCAACTCCGCGATATTCCCTTGCCTGGTTGAGCAACCTGGAGGCGGAAGGCCACCGGGGTCGCGGGTGTTGTCTTTCCAGTCGCGGGACCGGATACTGCCACTCCGCGCCTGAAAGTGTCAGGGCGGAAGGCAATTTCATTCGGCGGAAGATTAGGGAGTGGATGGCATGCGGAAGCGATTGGCGGTGTTCGTGGCGTGGTTGTCGATTGTCGGATGGATGCCGGCCGCTTGGTCGGCCGAACCTGTCAAAGCGGAGCCCAATAAATCGGAGCCCGTCAAACCGGTGCGGATGGGCGCGGGGATCATGACGTTCGACACGGTTCCCGGGTGGGGCTTGCGTCCCGACGGAACGTCCCCGCTCGGCTCGACGCACGGAGCGGTGGTTATCGACAAGGCTGGGCACATCTACACCAGCGCGAACAAAGGAGTCATTGTGTTCGCGTACGAGGGAATGGTGATCAAAGAGCACCTCGGG
>JBIKVL010000837.1:0-2875 GCA_044356875.1 Pirellulaceae bacterium
GGGGCGTTTGGCGCCACGAGTTCTGGTATAACGGTGCCGGTGGTGGTTTTCCGGCGGCGATAGCAAGGGCGATGAGCGATGATTCAGCAGGAAACGAGACTCAATGTCGCCGATAACACGGGCGCCAAAGAGGTGATGTGCATTAAGGTCCTCGGAGGATCGCGGCGGCGTTATGCCGGTATCGGCGACGTCATCATCTGCTCGGTGAAATCTGTCGTCGCGGGCGGGGACGTGAAGAAAAAGGCCGTCGTTCGCGCGGTTGTTGTTCGCTGCAAACAGCCTACGCGGCGTGAGGACGGGAGCTACATCAAGTTCGACAGCAACGCCGTGGTGTTGGTTGACAATGACGGCAACCCGCGGGGTACTCGCATCTTTGGGGCTGTTGCCCGCGAGTTGCGTGATCGCAATTACATGAAGATTGTCAGTCTCGCGAGCGAGGTGGTGTGATGCATATTCGAGTTGGGGATCAGGTCGAGGTTGTCCGCGGCGACGATCGGAAGAAGCGTGGCAAGGTGCTGGGGATTGACCGCGAGTCCAGGACTGTAATCGTCGAGGGCGTCGGTCGGGTGTTTAAGCACGTTAAGAGGACTCAGAAGAATCCTCAGGGCGGGCGCCTTTCGATGGAGATGCCTGTCAGCTTGGCGAACGTTCGGCTTGTTTGCGAGAAATGTGGTCAGGCGACGACGACGGGAGTCCGGTACGCTGCGGACGGGACCAAAGAAGCGGTTTGCAAGGCTTGCGGCGCTGTGGTGCGTACTTTGTCGCCGGCGCGTAAGGCTTACGCGAAGGCCTAGTGGTCCTGGAAGGAATGGCTGGCGAGTTGCATATTTCTGACCGCCTCGGGGATCTGGTACGTTGCCCAGATACGTATGAGGGGTGGAGCGAGAGAGACTGATGAAACCGAGATTGCAAGAGCGTTACGAGACCGAAATACGCAAGGCTCTTTCCGAGAAATTCGGATTGAAGAACGCGCACGAGGTTCCGCGACTGCTAAAAGTCGTCGTTAACATGGGTGTCGGAGCCGCGACCCAGGACAAGAAGTACCTTGAGACGTCATTGGACGCTTTGGGGCAGATTGCGGGCCAAAAGCCGGTCGCCACGTTGGCGCGGAAAGCGATTGCTGGATTCAAACTGCGTGAGGGCGTTGCGATCGGCTGCAAGGTGACGCTTCGCCGCCAGCGGATGTACGAGTTTGTCGATCGGCTCGTATCGCTGGCGTTGCCTCGTGTTCGTGACTTTCGCGGTGTGAGTCGCAAGGCGTTTGATGGGCATGGGAATTACAGCCTTGGTTTGGCTGAGCAGTTGGTTTTTCCGGAGCTCAACCCGGATAAATTCACACGGCCTCAGGGTATGAACATTGCCTTCGTGACGTCGACGGAGAGTGACGACGAGGCGCGTGAGTTATTGCGTTTGCTAGGTGTGCCGTTCCAGGTCGACGAGAAGGCTAAGTAACGGGTTCCTGGCTTGGGGTGGGGCGTTCGGAAGTTAGATAGCGGGGTAGCTACTCGTGGCGAGTAAATCGAAGCGAGCGAAGGCGTTGCAAACGCCTAAGTTTTCCACCCGGATTCGGCGACGGTGCCGCCTGTGCGGTCGGCCACGGGCGGTATATCGAAAATTTGGGATCTGCCGAATTTGCTTCCGCAAATTGGCGGATCAGGGGATGATTCCGGGGGTTCGGAAGGCGAGCTGGTAGCGAGGGAACAGGTAGATGTTGACTGATCCGATCTCCGACATGTTGACCCGAATTCGCAACGCGGTGGCCATTGAAAGGCCCTACGTTGACATTCCGGCATCCAAGGTAAAACGGGGCCTCGCTGACGTGTTAAAGCGAGAGGGCTACGTTTGGGATTGGAAGGAAGTGCCCGATGCGCCAATGCCGCATCTGCGGATCGAGCTGAAGTACGGGCCGAGCGGCGAGCGAGTGATCCAGCACATTAAGCGTGTCAGCACGCCGGGACGGCGTGTCTATCGCAAGTCGAAGGATTTGCGTCCCGTCTTGAATGGACTGGGCATCACGATCATTAGCACCAGCCATGGCGTGGTGAGCGATCGCGAGGCGAGAACTCGCAATCTGGGCGGGGAAGTGCTCTGCGAGATTTGGTAAGGCGTGTTTGGGCCATTTGAACTGGCCACTGTTCGCCGCGTGAACGCGAGTATTGGAAAACGGGAACTGGGTGAGTTATGTCTCGTATCGGTAGGCAGCCGGTCAAGGTCGTTGATGGTGTGAAGCTGTCGATTGATGGCCGGATGATCCACGTGGAAGGGCCGCAGGGCAAGTTGTCGTGGGAGCACCATCCTGACGTGAGCGTTGACTACGATGCTGGCCAAAAATTGGTCACGGTGTCGCGGCGTAATGACGAGCGATTGAGCCGTTCCTTGCATGGGCTAACGCGGGCCCTGATTCAAAACATGATCGTCGGAGCCAAACAGGGCTACGAGAAGCGGCTGGAGGTGCAGGGTGTCGGCTACGTGGTAACCATCCAGGGCAAAGTGATTTCACTCCGCGTTGGTTACGCGAATGAAGTTAAGTTGCAGATCCCAGGTGGCCTTAAGGTGACCTGTCCGGACCAGACGCACATCGTCGTGCAGGGTTGCGACAAGCAGCTTGTGGGACAATTCGCCGCGATGCTTCGTTCCGCACGGGAACCCGAGCCGTACAAGGGTAAGGGCGTTCGCTACCAGGGCGAGCATGTGAAAATCAAGCCCGGCAAGGCGGCGCAGTAGTTGGTCGATGGAGCGGTGGTCGTTGTGTCGGTCGGTCGCATTCGCCACATCGGTTTTCGAACAGGTTAGGTGCAAGTCGTGGACAAGGCAAAGCGTTTAGGTCGGATGCGGCAGCGGCGAAGTTGGCGGGTGCGTAAGTCGACGCGTGGCG
>JBIKVL010000836.1:0-2875 GCA_044356875.1 Pirellulaceae bacterium
GTCAGCGTGTGTTTCCGTTCCTTGATGAACGTTTCGGTCATCGCGCTGACGGTGGAGATGCTGCCGTTGAGCCAGAGGGCCGTGTCGATGCAGTGGGCCAACAGATCGCCGGTGACGCCGCTGCCGGCGGCGGCGGCGTCGAGACGCCAGAGGGCGGCGCCGCCTTGGGGCAGGTCCGTGGAGATGGTCCAGTCTTGGAGGAACACGGCGCGGTAGTGGAAGATCCGGCCGAGTCGTCCTTCTTCGATCAGTTTCTTGGCGAGCGTGACCGCGGGCACGCGGCGGTAGTTGTACCAAACGATGTTCGGCACGCCCGCCTTTTCAACGGCGGCCGTCATCTCCTCGCCTTCCGCGACGTTCATGGCGAGCGGTTTTTCGCAGAGGATCATCTTGCCGGCGGCGGCGGCGGCGAGCGCGATGTCCCGATGGAGGTTATTGGGCGTGCAGATATCGACCGCGTCGATGTCCGGGCGGGCGATCAGCTTCCGCCAGTCGGTCTCGATCGACTCGTAGCCCCACTTGTCGGCGAAAGCCTGGGCTTTCGCGGCGTCGCGGGCGCAGACCGCCTTGAGCACCGGTTCGTGTTCCAGGTCGAAGAAGTGGTTGACTTTGCGGTAGGCGTTCGAGTGGGCCCGGCCCATGAACCCGTAGCCGATCATGCCGATGTTGAGCGGTTTTGCCATGCGGAGACTCCCCAGGTTTTTGGAAAGGCGACCAGTTTAGGGACGGGGTGGGGCGGATGCAACGCCGCCGCCGCTCGCCAAGTTCGCGGCCGTCTGTTACGATTCTGCCGTTTAACGCGGCTGGCGGGAATGCCCCGGTGACGTCCGCCGCTCCTAAACCGTCTGTGGCCCGGGAGCCCCGAAGAGTAACCATGTTAGACCACTACGCCTTTTGTCCCTGTGGCAGCGGAAAGAAAATCAAGTTTTGCTGCTCGAATGATATCCTGTCCGACCTAGACCGGATCATGCGATTGGTGGAAGGCAAACAGCTGCAGGCGGCGGTTGACCAGATCAACCACGTGATGTCGTACAAGGGTCGGCGGCCCGCGCTGCTGGCGATGAAAACCAACATCCAGCTTGCCGCAGGCGACGCGGATGGAGCGAACCAAACGGTCGCCGAATGGTTGCAACGCGATCCGCGGAACATTATCGCGCTCAATGCGGCGACGAGCATCTGCGCGGCGCGGAAGGATCTGGCGGGTGCCATTGAGCGGCTGAGCCGCGTGTTTGAATACGCCGAGTCCTATGACATGGCGTCGGTGAGCCTGCTTTCCTCCATGGAGTCGATCGCCCATTTGATGATCGACAACCGGGACTATATCGGCGCGCTGTGGTATCTCAACCACGTGGTCGATTACCAACGGATGATCTCGGACTTCGATCCGGATTCGAGCGAAGCGGCCGATTTGCTCACGGAGATCCAGCGTTCGAGAAACATCGCGCCGATCGCCAAGCAAGAGTTCGAGCCGCGGGACTGCCCCGAAACGGTCGTGTGGCGCGACGATTTCCAGGCCGCTCACGAGTTGCTCGACAAAGGCATTATGTGGAAGGCATGCGAGGCTTTCGAGTCGCTGGCCAGCCGCTTCCCCAGCCAGCCAAGCATCCTTTGGAATCTGGCCGTGCTCCGTTTGCGGCTCGGCAATCCTCATCTCTCCAGCTTGGCATGGCGGGCCTTCGCAGCGCTGCCCTCCGTGTCCGCCGAGGAAGCGGTGGAAGCGTTGATGGTCGCCGAGTATCTGGAACCTCGGAACCCGGACCTGGTGGATGGCGTCATACAGGTTATCCCGCTGACTGAAACCGATCGGGCCGTCGAGCGGATGCTGTCCGATCGGCGATTGCTCTCGCAACGGCGTGAAATCGAGGAATGGGACAACGAGAACGGACCACCGCCTAAAGCGGTCTTTTTGGTCAGTGACCGCCCACTGCAAGACAACTCGCTGCCGACGACGCCGGACAAGGTTCCCATGCTCTTCGGCCGCCTGGCGGTGTTTGGCCGGCAAACCGATCGTTCCGCGCAAGTCGAACTGTCGATCCGCGAAGCGAAGGACGTCCCTGCGGTCCACGCGTTGCTGCGGGAATTGTGCGGCGAATCATTAGGCGAACCCGGGCCGTTGGAAGTCGTCGCTAGAACGCCTCTCATCGATGTCCTGTTCACGCCGATGTTGGCGATCGTCCCCGACAAAAATGGCGATCCTGGAGCGGATAGAACCGCTTACGGCCAAGTGGTCAGGGAGTTGATCCGCAAGAACATGGCCGAGATTTTGGCGGTGACGCCGCTGAAAGCGCTGGATGGCAAGACGCCCCGCGACGCCATGAAAGAACCGGGTTTGCGGCTCCGGCTTCGCGCCATTCTTTCCTTGGCCGACCAACGGGCGCGTCTCATGGGCATTTCCAAGGTTTTCGCGGAACTGTTTGAGCAACTCGGATTGCCTCCCGAGAAACAGTTGAGCGGCCCCGAGCTCGATATCAATTCCGTTCCGCTTTATCAACTTCACCTTGTCGATGTCGACTCGCAAACCGACGAGTCGCTGCGAATTCTGCTCTTGAAGGCGAAAATCAACGCGATCCGAGACGTGGAACGATCGGCGGCCATCGCCTTGCTCGCGCGCCCCGGCTTCAACAACACCGAAACTCGTTTGGTCGCGTGGGATTCGATGGTGGGGACCAGCGAGCGAATGGCGGAAGCGTTGGAGAATATTGAAAAACTCGCCGCTGAATGCAAAGCGATGGGCCGACCTACCGGCGAGATTCTCCTGAAGCAACTGCAACTGTTGATCTACAGCGGACAATCCAAAAAGGCGGCTCCGCTGATCAGCGAGATTCAACGCGATTTCGGGAGCGATAAAGACGTACAAACCGCGCTCTATAATCTG
>JBIKVL010000056.1:0-10413 GCA_044356875.1 Pirellulaceae bacterium
GCGCAAGCGTACGGCAAGCGGTTGGCGGCGGCGGTGGACGATGTGCTGACCGCGCCAATGGCTGGGCTCGCACCGCAACTCGAAGCCACCTACCGCGAGGTGCCCCTGCCGCTCGACAAACTGCCGAACCGCGATCAGATCGAGCAGGACGCGAAGTCCAAGGATTCGTTCCTGGCTTCGCGGGCCCGCCTGTTTCTCCGCGAGATCGACGCCGGACGGCCGCTCGCCCAAACCTACCCGTATCCGATCGGCGAATGGAAACTCGGCGGCGAAATCCAATGGGTGTTTCTTGGCGGTGAAGTCGTCGTCGACTACGCCGTGCGGTTGAAACACGAGCGGCGCGGCGCGAAGACTTGGGTAATGGGGTATGCCAACGACGTGATGGCCTACATCCCCTCGCGCCGAGTGCTCACCGAAGGCGGCTACGAGGGCGCTGGCGCGATGGTTTATTACGGCTTGCCGACCATCTGGGCTCCCGAGGTCGAAGAGACGATCGTAGAGGCGGTCGGCAAGTAGCGGGTTGACGGATTTGGCCGTTCGAACCGCATCAGCGCGTCCAGCTTTCCTCGATCGGCAATTTCGCCGCCTCGGTGACGCGTTGGAACGACGCGCGGTGCGTGACGTATTGGATGAACTGGGTGACGATCCGCGGACCCGCAAGTTTCACGGCGTCCGCGACATCGGTATCGGTCAGCACCACGGGCGACGCGGCGAGATTGCGAGCTACCTGAAACAGGGAACGCTCGGCGGGAGTCGCGGTTTCGTCGATCGCGAAGATCGCGTCGTCGGTCAGTCCTTCACGGTGGAGGGCCGCGCGGGCTTCGCCCAACGCGTACCACGCGCGATCTTGCCGCGCGAGGATCCAGGCGGTCTTCGCTTTGAGCGCTGCTGGCAAGTCGCCGCCCGTTTCCAACATCCGCACCGCGAGGATGCGCGTTGGAGCGGATCGGGGGAAGCTCGCTAGCAGCCGGATCCAACCCGGCAGCGGCGCGGAATCCGCCTTCCATTCGGGCGGCAACACGTCGCGAGCCGCTTTGTCATCCGCGAGCGGCAGGCGAGGTTGGCGGGAGACAGCGGCCAACAACGCCTGCTCGACGACCGCCCTGGATTCCAACGCTTCGCGACGGAATACCGCGCGCGTGGTCGGCGAGCCGGTTCGGGGATCGTTGGCGATCGGCGCGACTCGCGAGAGTTGCGCCGCATACTTGTTGCTCGTGGGCGTCAAATAGGAGTGATCGGTCGTCGGCCGCGGAGCCGTCGGTGGGTTGGGCCCTGTCCGTCCGAAATTCCCGCCATCGGACGATTGAGGAACGCCCGCGCCTTCCTTCCAGCGATTGATGGCGTTGTTACCGGCGATGGACAACGTCATTTCGAGGATTTCCAGCGGCGTGAAATGCGGAGCCAGCGCTGCGAAATCGGCGTCGTTCAACGACTGCGGCGAGTAGGTCAGCTTTCGCGAATAGGCGAACGCCGCCTGTTCGCGAGCGGGGAACAGCGTCCATTCGCTGTCGAGCGCCGCGATCTGGTCTTCGCCCATTCCGGCCGCAAGCAACTTCGACTCTTGATGGCCGAGGCAGTATTGGCAATTGTTGGTTCGCGAGACGATCCAGAAGAGCCGCGTTTTGAAGGCGTAGTCGAGCCGCATGTCGGGGTCGGCGTCGCGGCTGCCGCCCGCGAATCCGGAGCCGCTCCAGCGCCACGAGCCGGCGAGCGCGGGAGGCAGAGCCGGGAGATAGTGGTACCGCAGCCGGTTCTCGTACGTCACGCCACGTTCGGCCAACGCGGCGCGTTCGGCGTCGGTGAGTTCGGGCAGAGGCACGCGCGGCGTCCGCTGTTTGATCTCTTCGAGCCGCTGTTTCATCTCGGGACGGGTGAGCGGCACGGGCCGAGGCTCGCGAGTGGCCGCGGCTTCGGCGGCCGCGGCTTTGGCTTTGGCGGCTGCGGCCTGGGAAGTGTCGGCCTTCACGGCAGGAGCTTGCGCCGCCGTGGGGACGGAAGTGGAGACTGCGAACAGCGGGGCGGCGAGCGTGGCGGCCGCGCATGTCGCGGCCAGCCAGCGTCGCGGGGTCGTCGCGGTCTGGCGGTTGCGGGGAATTGTAGGAGACATAATTGGATTATTTGTCTTCTTTAAATAAGCAGAGAATGGCCTGAAAGGATCGTCACTCATTCGATAAAGAATGCAAGCCGCGTGATGTGAACCTCGGGAATGACGCAAAGATGCTTTGCGTCTCTTTGCGTCTATTTGCGTCTCTTTGCGTCTCTTTGTGTCTTTCCGTGTCTTCCCGTGTTAGTCCGTGGCTAACATTCTTTATTCCTCATCGCGGATCACTCGTCGCGAAAGACGGTGATAACGGGGCTCGTGCCGATCACGTAAACGACTTCCTGGCTTGGGCCGGCGTTCACGGCGTCGCTCGCGGTGCCGGCGTTGCCGTTCTTTCCGCCCAGTGTCAGTTTCACTCGGGCATGCAGATTGGCGCCGCCGTCGGTTTCGCCGAGCAGTTCGTAGGCGACCAGCCTTACGCCTTCCGCCCACGCTGGATCACGGCCGATTACGGGCGGACTGGCCTTGGCCAACTGATCGCTCGTTTGCCCGGCACGCCACGCGTCGAGGAATTTCGCGAGCGATGAGCGCGCGAGCTCCTTATCGAGCGACAGGTCGGTCGCGCCGCGCGGCCCACAGCCGGCGAGCGTCAGCACGATGAGCAGGCCGCATGCGACAAGACGGTTCACGGAGACTCCGAGCATTGGATTCCCGCCACGCGCGACGCCACCAATGGTCTGCGAAGAGAGGTTAGAACGCATGGATCGGTTCGCCTCCATCGCGGCTGCCGAGAGCGCGCCAGGTGAGGACATTGATCGTGCGGCTGACGAACCGCACGCTGCCGTCAGCCATGGCCACCATCACGCCACCCGAATGCCGGCTGCCGGCCGTGGTGGCGATTCGCTGTGGCGGGAACATGCATGAGCGCTGATTGGGCGGCAGCACGTGGAAATAAGCGGTTGTGGAATGGTAAGGACGGAGCCACGGCACGCCGACGTTGGAGTAGCCCTGTTTGCTCAGGTCGGTCGGGTTGACCGCCAAGCAATCGGCCATCGCTTGATCCGCGGTGGCTGGATAAGTGCCGGGTTGATAGGTGTCGGAGAGCGGCGTGCTGATGCCGTTGCTGCCGTCGCCTCGCGGACGCTCGGACATCAGCGCCGTGTTGCTGGTGCCGTCGAGGATATCCGCGAATCGCACCGCGGTACTGGCCGAGAACGCGCCGTTCTGGTCGGCCAAGCCGAAATTCACGCCACCCGAGGTGGTGGACGGCGCGGAGTTGACGATATTGCTGCCCATGTTGGCGTAGTAGTTGTTCGTCCCGCCCAGGCTTGGCGGGAGCATGTTCGGGTCGGACGGGCAAATGAAACCCGGGACATTCGCCATCATCACGAAGGCGTTTGCCGGATCGGTGAACGGCAGCGAGTAATTCACGCGATCGTGCAACGCGGACTGTTCGATGAACGGCAGCAACCGCGCCAGATGCGAGATGTTTTGCTGATAAGCGAACGGCAGCGCGTTGTTCGTATCGTGGTAATTGTGGCAACCGAGCGCGAGTTGCTTCAGGTTGTTGGTGCATTGGGTCCGCCGCGCGCTCTCACGCGCCGCCTGGACGGCGGGCAGCAGCAGGGCGACCAGCACTCCGATGATCGCGATGACCACCAGCAATTCCACGAGCGTGAATCCCGCGAGTCGCCGCGCGGGCCGATGTCGCTCGCAGGTCCGGCGACCGGGGCCGACCTGAGGGATAGAAACCGACAAAGTAGGCATGGAACGAAACCTTGGATATTCGAGAGAATGAATCGATGAACTGCGAAAGCAATGAAGCGCAAACAACGCTCACGGGCGATGCATGCAAGCGAGATTCCGCGCAGCCGCGCGAGGCGGCCTTGTGGCGATCAGGAGATGTTCCCGGCGACGCGGTTCGAGCGGCGGTCGCGGACTGGATTTCGACCGGATTCGGTTGGATAGCGCGCCGACAAGCAAAGTGCGGACAATCGCACCGCAGTGGGTCTATCAGGGACAAGCGTGAAGTACCCACTGTCCCTGGCGTTCCGAACTGGTCCCGAAGAGTCCGCGACTCGACTTACCGCGGGGGACGGAAGATGGCCGAGGGCCGACGGACGGGCAGGAGAGCGGCTTCGCCTTCGAGACGGCAGCCACGGGTGCTCGGCGACGCCGAAGCGAGATGATTGAGAATTATCGCGTCATGGGATTCCAACCAAACCAGTGCTGTCGCGGGCACGGTTGGCGAAACCGGACGTTGCTGGCACGCCGGCCCATGGCAGGGGAGTTGGTGATCATTGAGCGGGGCTGCAAGGCGAAGTCCCAGCAGGTGCGCCATGGCCGCGAGTCCTCGCGACGCATTCCCGGAGAACGATTCGCCGTCGCGGCCCCTTCTGTCGCCAACGTTCCCATTGCGAACCGTGGCGGAGAGCGAGTTTCGCGCGACATCGCCGGACGCCGCGATTCCCGAACCGCGAAAATGGATGTAGTCGCCGCAACCGGCCAACGCTCGCGAGCCATCGAACGCCGAAGCCAGCAGGAACCCGACGACGCAACACGACGTGATCCACGTGGACGCGTTGGCATTCTGCGCATGCGAAGGCCGTGCGGCCCATCGAGCGGCCGTTTGCGGCGGATCGGGATGGCGTCTGCCCGATAACATGGGGTGTCAGGAGACCGAGGTCGAGGCCGAGAAGTACCTGGAAATGATAGATTCCGCCCCGCATTTCCGCAATGGAAAGGCGGAGGGAAGGTGATCGACAGAGGTAGTCCCGGCCGAGCGATTGCTTATTGTTCGAGTTTACCCGTTGTTCGACTAGGCATTGAGCGGTTGTTCCCGATATGCTACGCCCCGGAGTCGATGGGCCAGATGGCGCCGGGGATCGGTGGCTGGGATGGTTCGCGACTGACTAGTCAGCGGGGAGGAGGGGTGATGATGAACGAAGCTTCGCGCGAGATGTCGGACGGTTCTCCGGATCGTCGCATGTCGGCGGCGAGCGGCACTCCGGGAAATGAGGAGCGCCGGCAGTTTGTCGGCAGTTACGACAAGCTCAGCCCAGCGGCTCGAGAGCTGGCGTTGGCGATCGACAACTACAAGATCGCGAATCATCGTCGGTTCATCGACCATGAAGAGATGTTGCAAGTCATTCTCTCCCTGGGGTACCACAAGTAGTCGACGCGAACGCCTCCGGACTCCCGACTGCAGCCTCCCGACTGCAGCCTCCCGACTGCAGCCTCCCGACTGCAGCCTCCCGACTCCAGCCTCCCGACTCTAGCTATCGAGTTTCGGCGAGAACATAAAAAAGGGACTCCGAAGCCTCATCGGCTTCGAAGTCCCTTTTAGCGAGCTGGATCGCCCTTCACGGGCGTATGGCGTCCGGCGCGGGGTCTTCCGAGCCGGTTACAGGACCGCGTACCGCGAGGGGAACTAGACCAGTTCCTTCTTCGCGCCGATCAGGGTGCGAAGCCGTTCCGCCAGCAATTTGGCGTCGAAAGGCTTCTTAAACGTTTCGTTGATGCTCGACCGGTCATAGCTGAGCGGACTGCCGTCGTCGGGCAGCAACGCGATCAGAATCGTCTCGGCGAAGTCGGGATTGCGCCGCAGATTTTGGCAAATCTGCAACGATTCGACCTTGCCGATGGAGAAATCGCAGATGATGCAATCGGGGTGGAAGCTTTCGGCTTGGATGCCGGCTTCGAACCCGCTTGCGGCGACGGCGACCTTGAACGACCGTTCGAGCGGCAATTCGCGCTTGAGGTTCTCGATGAGTACCTGGTCTTGTGCCACGATGAGCACTTTGGCCATGGCCTCGTCTTCAAGATCCCCCAGCGGCATTCCGTGTTCCTTGAGGAACCGGATCAAGTATTCCCGCGGGATCCGCCGGTCTTGGGAACCGGGAATCCGGTAGCCCTTGAGGCGGCCCGAGTCGAACCACTTGCTCACCGTTCGCGGGGCTACTTTACAGATCTTCGCGACCTGTCCAGTGGTGAAGACCTTCATTACAAACTCTCCGTTTACTCACTCATTGAGTTTTCTGCGCTTGTCGCGATCGCTCGCTTCAAGCCTCTTGTCCCTACTCGCGTTCGACCGGGTGCGGTCCTTCGATCCGTCGTGCGGGCCTGTCGGCGCGAATTCTGGGTCGGGACTCGTTTTTCGCTTCTTCGGCCAGGATCAGTTCCTTCTGGTTTCCAGCCTTAAGTATCTCATCGGCGCCAGCGAAGTCCGTTAATTGGCAAAAATCCGCGGAAGTGGCGTGCTCGTCGCACTCCGTCCTTCCGGTATTTCCGCTGGACCGCGCCCGACGCCTCGCGGCATGGTTCGGCTGGAGGCTGGAAATCATGAGCCTGTTCGCGACGGCTGGGCAGTCGTCGTGGACAAGCCGGGACCGGAGGGCATCCCTGGCATGTTTTCCCTCCTGCGGACAAGCCTTTGGCGGGGTCGCGCCGCTGGCCTGACGAGAGTTATTTCGATTCTCGGGACGTGATGACTTTAGAAAGAATGGCGATGGTAGCGAACCGGCCGGAGACTCCCGTCGTAGCGTTCGCTCTGGCCGCGACCGTCCCGGACTCGCGTTTTCCCGCAATTCCGCCGCTGGGCGGCCTAAGATCGCCGGCTGGACCGCGTTTAAGCCGCTCGCTGCCCGCCCGTGCCTGGACCGTCGGGTTGCCGTTCGATCGCCTCGCGGCGGATTTCGCCGTCTTCGCTGACGTCCTCGAAGCGGACCGAAACCCGCTTGGAAACCCCCGATTCCTGCATGGTCACGCCGTACAGCGTGTTGGCGGACGTCATCGTCTTCTTGGAATGGGTGACGATCACGAACTTCGTGAAACTGAGAAAATCCTTCAAGACGTCGATGAACCGCCCGATGTTCGCCTCGTCGAACGGCGCGTCGACCTCATCCAAGACGCAAAACGGGCTGGGACGGAACTGGAAAATCGCCAACAGCAGGGCGACGGCGGTGAGCGCCTTTTCGCCGCCGCTGAGCAAACTGTTGCTGAACTGGGGCTTGCCGGGCGGTGTCGCGACAATGTCGACGCCGCCTTCCAGAACATCGGCGCCCTCTTCGAGCACGATGTCCGCGCGTCCGCCTCCGAAGGCGCGGCGGTAGAGCGTCTGGAAATTGACGCGGATTTTCTCCAGCGTCTCCAGGAACAAGCGGCGGCTGTCGCCGTTGATCTTGACGATGATCCGTTCAAGCGCTTCCTTGGCCTGCTTCAGATCATGGTATTGGTTGGAAAGTCCGCCAAAGCGGCGTTCGAGATCGTCGAGCTCGGCGATCGACTCGAGGTTCACCGCGCCGATGGTTTGGATCTTCTTCCGCAGCTCGGCGATCTCCTCTTCGATCGCCGCCCGTTGCGTTTGGGCGGCCGTGTCGCCGCTATCCGCCACGCCGCCAGCCGCTTCGATTTCGATGCCATAGTCGTCGCGGAGCCGGGCCAGCAGCGTTTGGCGTTCGAGCGACAAGGCGTGGCGGGCGAGCTCCCGTTGGTGCAATTCGTCCGCAAGCGACCGCAATTGGCGGCGCGTCTCCTGGGCCTCGTCCGCGATCGCCGTGCGCTGGCCGGCGAGCTTATCGCGTTGCGTTTCCCAACCGCGGCACTCGCGCCCGTCCTGCTCGTAGCGCAAGGCGAGCTCGGAGAGTTCGCTGGTCGCCCGCAGGATCTGGCGTTCCGCTTGCCCGCCGCGATCGTTGATCGCTTCCAGTTGCTGGCGGGCGTCGGCGACGGCCCGCCGCCGTTGCTGTTCGTCATGGTCGACCTGTCGCAACTGCGAGTCGATCGCTTCGCGGCGCTGTTCGATCCGCGCCAGTTCCACTTGCGCCGCTCCGACTTCCCGCGAGGTGCGTTGGCGCGCGTGGTCGCGGTCCTGCAACGCGGTTTCCGCTTCGCGGATCCGGCTATCGCGTTCGGCGAGCACCACTTCGAGGCTGACGAGTCTTCCGGAGGCGTTCTCGAGTTGCTCGGCGACCGCGTCATGCTGGCGTTCGGCGGCCAACGCTTCGCCATCCGTCGCCGTTCGCAATTCGCGGCGTTGCTGGCGATGTTCGGAGAGTCCACGCGTCCGCACCAATTGGTCGGTGAGTCGGGCGGAGAGCAATTGATGTTTTTCCGCCAACCCGCGGGCACGGCCATCCTGGACTTCGATGTTCTCCTGAAGCCGGGCGACTTCCCGCTGACCGTTGACGATTTGGGTTTCCAAGACGGCTGCCCGCTGCCGCAGGTCGCGCAGCTCGCTGCGGCGGGACACCAACGCGCCGGAAGTCTGCCGCGGTCCGGCAACCACCGTGCCGTCCGCTTCGAGGACCTGTCCGGCGCGCGTCACGTAGCGGTGGCCCGCGCCCGCCAAGTCCTGCAACGACAGCGCCGTCGCCAAATCCTCGACGAACCACGTATCGCGGAGCAACGCGTGGACGATGGCGGTCATCTCCGGCGCCACCTCCACCAGCCGATCCGCGCGCCCGATCACGCCCCGTTGCAGCTCGAACCGCGAATCGACAGGCGGCGGCGCGGCGGGCGATTGCCGCGATTGCCGCCCGAGCCGGACGAAACCGACACGGGCCGAAGGACGATAAGCGCCCAAGGAAACCTGTTCGATCAGTTTGTCGCCATCCACGAGCACGTATTGGGCGACATCGCCGAGCGCGACGTCGACCAGCGGCGCGAGTTCGACGCCCGCCTGGATGAAGTCCGCGACCAGCCCGCGGACTTCCGCGAAGGCGCCGCGGGGCGACTGGCGGGCGAGCATGAGCACCTCTTTCACCCCCGAGCCAACGCCTTCGCGCCGCGACTCCCAGTCTTCCAGCATCGAGATGCGTTCGCGGACGCCGGCCAGCACGCCCGACATCTCGGCGATTTCCTGCTGTCGCCGCGCTTGGATCCGGCGGTTTTCCGCCACTTCCCGTTGGGCCGATTCCAGCTTCCGCAGGCATTCGTTCGCCGCCGTCTCCAGTTCCCGCTCTGAAGCCTCGGCCCGCGCCAGTTCCTCGGTCTGCTCGGCGATCATCGCGTCCAGCTCTTCCAGACGCTGGCGGCAACGCTGCGCGGTTTCGGCGAGCACGGCGAGTTGCGAGCGGTATCCGCTGGCCTCATTGCTGAGCGCGGCCGCCTGCCGCAGCAACGCGACTTGTTCGCCTCGAACCGTCTCGAGGGCGGCGCGGCGTTCATCGAGTTCCTGGTTGATTTCGGCGAGCCGCGATTCGCTGGCGCGGACATTGCGGGCTTGTTCCGCGCAATCGGCCTCGGCTTGCCGCATTTGATTCAGCGCCTCGCGGCGGCGGCGTTGCAGCTCGGAAGCCTGCCGGCAGAGCGACAACATCCGTTCCTGGAGTCGCGACGATTCGTCCCGCAGGTCGCGGCCGCGGGCCCGCTGCTGTTCGCGGACCGATTCCAGGGCGGCGGCCCGCTCGCGGATCCGGCCCATTCGGCTTTCCGTCTCCCGCAGGGCGGTGGCGGCGGCCGACAACTGGTTCTCGGTTTCCAGGCGCCGCGCCTCGGTCAGTTCGACCCGCGCGTTCCACTGTCCGGCTTCGCCACGAATCCGCTCAATCAAATCGTCCAGTTCGCTCAACTGGTCGGAAAGCTTGTGCCAGTCCGACAGTCCCACTTGGGTGCGGAGTTCCTGGAGCCGTTCGTTGTATTCGCGGTAGCGCTTCGCCTTCGCCGCCTGCGCGCGAACGCCGCGCAGCCGGTTATCGACCTCTTCCACGATGTCCTGCAGGCGCAGCAGGTTTTGATCGACCCGTTCGAGCCGCCGTTGCGCTTCGACCTTCTTGGCTTTGAAGCGGCTGATACCGGCCGCTTCCTCGAACATCGCTCGGCGGTCTTTGGGCGATGCCTGCAACAGGCGGTCGACTTTGCCCTGCTCGATCAAGCTGTAGGCGTCAACACCGACTCCAGTGCCGCGAAACAGGTCCTTGATGTCGCGGAGCCGGCAGGGCTGGCGATTGATCAGGTACTCGCCTTCCCCGCCGCGGTACACGCGCCGCGTGACATGGACTTCGGGCGCGTCGATGGGAAGCCGTCGATCCGAGTTGTCGAAGACGATTGTGGCTTCGGCGGCGTTCGCCGGCTTGCGTCCGCCGGTTCCCGACCCCTTGAAGATGACGTCGGCCATATCCTGGCCGCGCAGGCTTTTGGCGCTTTGTTCGCCGAGCACCCACTTGATCGCGTCCACGACATTCGATTTGCCCGACCCATTGGGTCCGACAACCACGGTGATTCCCGCCGGGAATTCAAAGCGGGTCTTGTCCGCGAAACTCTTGAAACCGGCTAATTCCAACGCTTTCAGCATGGACTCACTCGGTCTTGATTCCGACCCATCGTTCCAGGAACCGGTCCCAGGCGGATGGCGTGTCGGGAGTGCGATCGAT
>JBIKVL010000838.1:0-2870 GCA_044356875.1 Pirellulaceae bacterium
CAGGGCACGACCACGCCGTCGGCGCCGATATCGAGCGCCCGCTTGATCAGGCCGCTGTTGAGTTCCGCGATGCGGACCAGCGCGACCGTCTCGCTTCTGACGGTCGCGCGGAGGTGTTCCACGATGTCTTTCCAATCGAGATGGCCGTGTTCGGCGTCGATGACCACCCAGTCGAGCCCCAGCGCGACCGCCATCTCCGTAATGCTGGGCGACTCCAATGTGACCCACAAACCGAGCACAGCTTGGTCGGCGGCCAGTTTGCGACGGAGGCTACGGATGGCGGCGGTCTTCATAAGGCGGCCTTAACGCGGTGCGGGGAGGCGAATCGCTCAATCGGTGGGTGGCTTTCATAGCCTTCGCGAGGCCACTCTAGCCAAGAATGGCCCCGAGTTCCAAGGCGAGTCCGCGGGAGATTTCGCACACACGCCGCGCCGCTCCTTAGTCCTTCGAGCGGGGAACCGCGCCGGGGACGCGGGTCCGCAGCCAGTAGACGCTGGTCGAAGCGGTGAAGAACAGGTCGCGTCGATCGGGGCCGCCAAAACAGAGGTTGGTGGAAAACTCGGGCATCGGCTTGTGCAATAAACGCTCGCCCTGCGGACTGATGACGAACAGTCCAGTCGTCGCGCCTTGGCCCGCGGCGGCCCAAACATTGCCCCGCTCGTCCACCCGCATGCCATCGACGCCGCGATCCGGCGCGAAGTCGTACAAGATGCCATCCGGCGTCAACCCGCCGTCCCCAGCCACTTTGTAGCGATGCAGCTTCTGCGTTCCACGGTCGGAGACGTACAGCAGCGACTCGTCCGGCGCGAGCACGATGCCATTCGGTTTCTTGAGGTCGCGGAGCAGCAGTTTGACATCGCCCGGGGCGTCGATGCGGTAGACGCCCGCGACCGGCTGAGCCGCATCGGACGGTTCGCCGAAATTCGGGTCGGTAAAGTAGATCCTGCCAAACCGATCGACGCAGAGGTCGTTCGGGGCGTTGAAGGGCTGGCCCGCGAAACGCTCGGCGAGCACCGTCTCTTGGCCATCGGCCTCCAAACGAGCGACGCGGCGGCCGCCTCCGTTGCCCGCCGATTGGCACATCACGAGCCGGCCCTGGCGGTCGAACGTCAAGCCGTTCGCGCGGCCGCACGGCTTGCGAAAGTCGGATAGCTTTCCATCGGGAGCGCGGCGAACAATGCGGTTATTCGGCCCGTCAGAGAAGAACAGGTTGCCTTGCGCATCGACGGCGGGCCCCTCGGTGAAGCGGCAGCCCTCCGCCACTTTCCGCACCTCCCAGCCGGCTTCCAAAAGTTCCTCAGCGCCGGCGGATGCGGTCAGGGCGAGACTCGCGATCGATGCGCCCCAGGCGAGAAACACCACCAGGGCCGTGTGCCACGCACCGCGTCTCAGGCCGGCGATGGCGGCGTTGGAGGTTTGGCCGGCGACCTGTCGTCGTCGCGGGCGAGCCAGCGGCCGAACGCCTTCGTTCGCGAAGCGATTCATGGATCGCGACAGAGCTGCGGGGCAGAAGGAGGGCGGCATCGATAAACTCCCGGAAAAAAGGCCGATGAGCCGTGTCTTGCGGTCGGGCCGCATTGTGACAAGTTGCCGAGTCGCAGGTCGAGTCCCCTAACTCATGACGTCGTTACTGGCCAATCGATGTCTTGGCGCTATAGTGAAGGTTCATTTCCGCGTTGAACCGGCATGCGGCAGACCGATAAGCCGGAAGGCCCGGCAGCGGGAATCGAAGAAAGCGGGAACTCAAGAAGGCGGGAACTCAAGAAGGCGGGAACCCAAGAAGGCGGGAACTTAAGAAGGCGGGGCGGCGAAAGATGGCGGGACGAACAATCGCGATTGGCGACATTCACGGGCACTCGGCGGCCCTGGCTGGGCTGCTCCAACAACTCGCCTTGGCGTCCGACGACACGCTCGTGTTGCTCGGCGACTACGTGGATCGCGGACCAGACAGCAAGGGTGTGATCGAGTTGATTCTTGGCTTGCGCGACTGCTGTCGACTGGTGCCGTTGATGGGCAACCACGAGGAGATGATGTTGCAGGCCCGCATCGACCGGCGAGCTCGCTGGATGTGGTTGGACAATGGCGGCGACCAAGCCTTGCTGTCTTACGGGAACGAGGGGAATCCGCGATCGATCCCCGAGTCGCACTATGAATTTCTGAATAGCCTGGCGCGTCTCCATGAAACGGAGACGCATTTCTTTGTACATGCCAACTATTCCCCCAATTTCAAATTGTCCGAGCAGCCTTCGATGACCGCCCTCTGGCTGCCGCTCGACGATCCCCCTGGCCCGCACTACTCGGGTAAAACGGCGGTGGTGGGCCACACGCCGCAACCGGGTGGCCGAGTGCTCGATTTGGGCCACCTGGTGTGCATCGACACGGGCTGCGGATTTGGCGGCGTATTGACCGCCTACGAGCCGGCGAGCGGCCGGATCTGGCAGGTGGACGAACGGGGCCAAGCTGTCAGTTCGTTTTAGCCACGGACGACACGGAAGGGGTGTAACCGAACTTCCGCAAACTCTCAGATGGTGAGAACCGGCAGGTAGTTCGCAATCGCCTCACGGTGTGGGGGGAACTGTCGAATCTCGGTGGCGCGACGATGCGCTCTGAGCATCTCGCGAACACACGATCGCCCGTCAAGAACACCTTCGCGCCAGCCTCCATGGCTGAAGCGTAATGAAGTGCATCAGGTGTTTTGAGGCTGTATTTAGCGCGGATTTCAGTTGCCAACCCGACCACCGATGCCGTTACCTCGACCATGCTGATTTCGACTCCGGAGAAGAAGACATCAAATTGTGCCAAGGTCGCTGTATCACCCGCACGCAATAGATTTGATCGGCACTCCAATCGGCTCAAGCGAGACGTCGTCA
>JBIKVL010000839.1:0-2869 GCA_044356875.1 Pirellulaceae bacterium
CTCCGGGCGCCCCAAGGACACAGCCATGGCGAAAACGATCACCATCAATCCGGTGACTCGCATCGAAGGGCATGCGAAGATCACGATCCAGCTCGACGAGTCTGGCCGGGTCGCCGACGCGCAGTTCCACGTCACGCAGTTCCGGGGCTTCGAGAAATTCGTCGAAGGCCGGCCGCTCCGCGAAATGCCGTCGATCATGGCGCGGATCTGCGGCATCTGTCCGGTGAGCCATCTCATGGCTTCTTCCAAAGCTTGCGACGACCTGCTCGCCGTATCGATCCCGCCCGCCGCCGTGCTGCTCCGGACGCTGATGAACCTTGGCCAACTGGTTCAATCGCATGCCCTGAGTTTCTTCCATCTTTCGAGTCCCGATCTGTTGCTGGGGATGGATGCTGAACCCCGCGAGCGGAACATTTTCGGGATCATCAAAACGAACCCGAGGTTCGCGACCGATGGCGTGCAACTGCGGAAGTTCGGCCAGGACATCATCGAGCGATTGGGCGGCAAACGGATCCATCCGGCGTGGTGTGTGCCCGGAGGCGTGAACGCTCCGCTGACGCTTGAACATCGCGACGCGATCCGCGCGGGGCTCGCCACCGCGTTCGAACAGTCCCGGCGGGCGCTCGATTGGCTGGCTTCGGTCGTGGGTCGGTTCGAACCGGAAATCGAGTCGTTCGCGAACTTCCCGTCGATGTTTATGGGGTTGGTCGGTCCCGAGGGCCAGTTGGAACACTACGACGGCGTGCTGCGAGTGTGCGACGCCAGCGGCGCGAACGTGGTCGACATCCGCGATCCGCGGCGCTACGGCGAGTTTATCGGCGAACATGTCGAGCCGTGGTCGTACTTGAAGTCGCCGTATTTCCGGCCGAGCGGCTATCCCGAAGGGATCTACCGAGTTGGCCCGCTGGCGCGACTGATCTGCGCTGAACGTTGTGGCACGCCGATGGCGGACGAAGCCCTCGCCGAGTTCCGGGCCCGCTGGGGCCGGGCCCCTTCGAGCAGTTTCCATTACCATTGGGCGCGGCTGATCGAGATCGTTTACGGTCTGGAACGCATTCAACAACTGCTGGAAGAACCGACGATTTTGGATTCCCGCGTGCAGGCCCACGCGGGCGTGAACCGGCTGGAAGGGGTCGGCATCTCCGAGGCGCCGCGTGGCACGATCATCCATCATTACAAGATTTCCCCCGACGGCCTGATGCAATGGGCCAACCTGATCATCGCGACCGGGCACAACAACTTGGCGATGAATCGTGGCGTTCGGCAAGTCGCCGAGCGGTTTGTCGATGGCGAGCGGTTGCGGGAAGGGATGCTGAACCGTGTCGAGGCGGTCGTGCGGGCCTTCGATCCGTGCCTGAGCTGTTCCACGCACGCCTGGGGCCAAATGCCGCTCGAAATACAGCTCCGCGACGCCAAAGGCCAGATCGTCGACCGGCTCAGTCGCGCGGACGGCGCCGAGTGAGTGCAGGCGTCCAGCACACCGCCTCCATGGATTCACCGCCCGCGCCTCGCGTTTTGATCTTAGGCTTCGGCAATCAGGCTCGGGGCGACGACGGAGCTGGCCCCGCGGTACTCGAAGCGCTGGCGCGTCGAGCTTGGCCACCGCATGTTGAACTGCTGACTGCGTATCAACTTTTGCCGGAGTTCGCCGACCGGTTCGCGGCCGTCGAGCGGGTGGTGTTGATCGATGCGGACGCCCGGCGAGCGGCCGGCGTGATCACGCGGATTCGAGTGCGACCGGCGGCGAACCGCGATAGCGGCCATCGCTGGACCGCCGCGACGCTCGCGAATTTGGCGAGGGAACTCCACGGCCGTTGCGGATCGGTCGTCGCCTACACGATAGGCGGCGCGGATTTCTCGGCCACCGCGCCGTGGGAATTCACCCTGACGCCGCCCGTCGCCCAAGCCGTCGACCGCCTCGCGAACCGCCTAGCCAAACGTTTCCCCCCCGCCCATTAGCCGCCTCAGCGAAAAGGAAAAGGTGTCAGGACTCTTTTATTGAGAACGGAACAGATTCCTGACCCATAATCCGCGTCCATATCGCCCTTGAGATCTTCCACCCATGGGAGCTTCTCCGCCGGCGGCACGCAGCGGCACGAAGATGTCCCAGCCTTAAAAGGCTGGGCTAAAAACGGTCGTCGCTTCGCGACTACAGGTTCGTGGCCCGTGACCTTTCTCGTTTCGGAGAATACGTTCAAAGGACAGGGGGGGCACGTCTCATTTATTGGGAACGGAACGGATTCCTGACCCATTTTCCGCGTCCAACGGCACCTACGATAAATCCACGGGAGTAGAGCAATCTGTCTGTGAGGTCGCGTAGCGACAACCGATGGTAGCCCAGCCTTTCAAGGCTGGGTTGAGACGCCACAAACGGCAATCCACGAATACTTCGCCGAACCGGCGTAACTGCCGTTCGCTCCCGGAAAGAATCTCTCACGGAGCCACAGAGGCACGGAGATTAAGGTGCCGGCGAGCGAAACGTCGTTCATCTTCGATCGACAATAACGAGAATTGTCGCCACGCACCTTTTGATTTTTTCGACCTGTTTCGTTGTCTTTTTCGTTTATCGCCGAGCCGACGGCGACGGCCGGGGTGGGAGCCGGAATCGGTATGGCAGCGATAAGCGGAGTGGAAAGTCGCCGGCCTTTTGACCTTTCGCTTCTTTTCGCTTTTTGCCTTCACCTCCAGCCATCGCCGCCGACCGGGGCCAACGATGGTCCCTGCTTAGTCGCGTAGCGACGACCGATGGTAGCCCAGCCTTTAAAGGCTGGGTTGCATTCATTGATCCATGCCATGGAAAGAAGAGGGGGCACCTCTCGTTTATTGAGAACGGAACAGAGTCCTGACCCATCATCCGCGTCCCTATCGC
>JBIKVL010000840.1:0-2867 GCA_044356875.1 Pirellulaceae bacterium
AGTAATAAGTCCAAGGTTCAGACACATAAGGGTAGTGTTGCGGCATGTTCTTGCCGACTTCGTGGATCGCTTTGCAAAGCTCCCAGAAACCCATCCTGTCTTCGCAGCATTCGCAGTATTCGCCATCCACTCCTTCGAGCGTCATTTCCTCGGGCATCAGCGGCAATTCGCCAACGATCGCGTTGGGCGGAGGCAGTGGCTCCAGTTTCGGCGGCGTCGCCGGTGTCCTTGGTTTGGACTCGGCGGAGCGAGCCGCCGGAGTCGGTTTGTCCGAAGGGCTGGGCAACTCGCCCACCGGCGGCGACGACTGCACGGCCGGTTGCACCGCGATCGCTCGCAGGGGCGGACTCGAACGGAGCAAATTGGTTGCCTGTTGATCGACCGACGGAATTCGAACCAATGTTGCGTTATTCGCTAGGTCCGGCTCGCGAGCGACCCGCGAAGAAGCGGCCACCAAGGACGTGGCGGCGGGCGTTACGGCGTTCGCGTTCGGCTTCGAAACTTGCGCGCTGGCCAGCGCAGCCGCCGGTTGGGGCACCGCCCGTGCGGCCACTGCGGGCTTGGGCAACTCCGAAGAACTCGCGACCGCTTTGCCTGCCGCTGGCGAACTTGACACTAAGCCGCTCCCGACCGCTGAGTTTGGCCCCGGGGTGCTGGCGACCGGCATGCTTAGGACGGGCTTGCTCAGGGCCGGTTGGCTCAGGACCGGCTTGCTTAGAACCGTGGAAGGTGGCGCCACAGGCGTGACGGTCGGCGACGCGACGATAGTCGTGGGATTCAGCGGCTTGGAGCTCGAATCGAGCTTGCTGGACGGCGGGGAGGCCGGCGCGGGCGTTACCGCGAGCAGAGCGGGGGTCGGCCGCGAAGTTTTCGCAACGGACGCGGGCCCCTTCAGCTCTGAATTCACCGGCCGCGCGACGATCGCTTCCGTACGCGGCTTCTCTTGTGACGGAGACGTCGCCACGATCGGCAACGATTCGTCGCGGAACTTTCTTGTGGTGGCTGGCAGCGGCTCAAGCCGTGACTTGAGCGTGCTCGAGGGGCCGGCGTCGCCACGGAACGCGACAGCCGGCGACTCCCCTGCCGCCGGTTCCATGGCAATCGCGGAATGGGATGGGGCCACACCGGGTCGCATCGGGACCGCTACCGGGTCGGCGGGAGGGACTCGCACGGGACTGACTGACGCGCTGGCGACGGTGGCAGCGGGCTGGTCGTCCCGCAGCTTGCGAGCGACAGTTTTGGCGGTTTGCCCCGGCTCGCCTTCGCGTGACGCGACCGGGGGTGCCGCCGCGAAGACTGGCATCGCGGGCACTGGCATCGCGGGCACTGGCGTCGCGGATTTCGCGATTTGGGGCGAGCCCTCGTCTCGGAGCTGCCGCTTGGCGTTCGGCTCGTCGCGCAGTTGTCGCTTCGTCGAGGGATCGACCCGCGGCGGCGTGGCGGCGATGGATGGCGTCGCCGGTCGCAGGGCGGGGACGTGCGGCGTTGAGCCCGCCTGGCTGCCCGTTGTGCTGCTTGGGGCGATGCTGGCTGTGCTGCTCGGTACGCCGCTCGGCGATCCGCTGATGTTCGCAACAACTTTTCCCGACGAGGGCACGCCCGCCACACGCGCCTCGGGAAGCGTGCGGTCTCGCATTTTTCGCGTCGCGGGAGCGGAGTCGCGCATAGTTCGCGCGATGGCGGTCGGACGCGTGGATGCGGCGACTCGTGGCGTGGGAATCGCCAGCGGCTGTTCACGGGTGTCGCTCATGTTACGCGCGGCCGAGTTCCGCCGCGGCTTGGGTCCAGAGTCCGTAGCGCTGGTCCCGGATTCAGCAGCGGCTGGGACAGGGGTTGCGGCAACAGGCCGCACAGCGATCAGCTGTGGGCTATTGCCTCGTTTCGCCGCGGAATCGCCCTCGGCCTTACGGTCACCGAGTGAGCGGGAGACGCCGGTTTGACGCGTGTCACCGATGCGCCGGGGCAAGTCGTTCGCGACTCCAACGCGGCACTGTCCAAACAGTTGTGCGGCGACCACTACGGCCAATGAAACCCAACTTCTCATGGCTCTGATTCCTTGGTTCAGGGTCAGGACCCCCGAAACGTTTCTTCGGACCTCGAAAGTCGCTATCGACCTGGGCTAGCCGTTAAATCAAGCAACCGTGCGACAATCGTTAGACTTTACCTATTTTGCGGTTTCAAGCGCCGCTCGCCCACCAAGTCGGGCGATCGCCACCTTCCACTCTTCCGGAGTATTCGACACTCTCAGGCCTAGGCTTGATCGGAAAAGACAAAACGCTCACTACAACCGCTCGTCACCATGTCGTTTTTTGACCGATGTATTGAGTAGCGAAAGACTGCGGAGCGTCACTCGTTTGGATTCCCCGCGGTTTTGGCAACTCCAAGACAACGGTGGACGGCAGCGATGATTCGACCGGCGAGATTGGCGATGGCAAGCGAACGGGAAGTCACTGGCTGGGCGGACTACGTGATTTGCGTGGTGATTCCCTGCTACAACGAAGAGCGGCACATCGCGGCGGTGGTCGGCCAATTGCCGCGATGGGTACGGCACGTGATCGTGGTCGACGATTGCAGCCGTGATCGGTCGGCCGAAGTCGTCGAACGGCTCGCGCGGGAAGACGGCCGAGTGGTGTTGGTGCGGCACGAACGCAACCAAGGGGTTGGCGGCGCCATGATCAGCGGCTTCCAGAAAGCGATCGAGCTGGGAGCCCAAGTTGTCGTCAAGATGGATGGCGACGGGCAAATGTCGCCGGACGACCTGCCGCGGCTCATCGAGCCGTTGCTACGCGGCCAGGCCGACTTCGCGAAAGGAAACCGTTTTCAGGACTTTTCGGCGCTCGCCCGCATGCCCCTGCTGCGCCGCGCTG
>JBIKVL010000841.1:0-2866 GCA_044356875.1 Pirellulaceae bacterium
CGGCCAGCCCGTGTCGGATGGCTGAGCTGTGCCCGCACATTTGTCAGCGGGAAGCTCGAACGATTGACCACGGCGACCGTCCCGCCACTCAACCCTGAGCGGCAAACGCCCTCGACTTGGACCGTCGTGAGTTCACGAAAACGTGGATCGTCGCGGGGCAGGTCAGGACAGTTTTTGACGGGTAGGATGTCGGTCATTCCGAGTTTTTCGATGCCGACTTCCAATTCGGCAATCGCCTCTTGGGGATGCCCCGTCAAAGTCGCCGCCCTAGCCATCAGAAAACGGAATCGCTGTGACTCACCGCGGATCGGCTTTAGAGTTGTCGCTAGCGCGTAGCCGGTGGCGATGCGGCCGGACAGGCAACACGCCAGCGCCTTCTGCTCACGCAAAATGCCCGCTTCGTCCGCCGGATCAAACCGCAATGCCGCTTCCAGGATCGGCAGCGCGGCGGCCGCCCTTTCCGAACCCCGCTCCTTCCAACTCCGCGGGCCGACTTCGATCTGCGCCGCCCGCAAAATCAAGTCGCTGGCGATCCCCAGGAGCTCGGCCCGTTCGCCATCGAACGCCGCACCCGTTGGCAGGAAGCTGGCCATTTTGGCGATCCGCTCTCCGTCTTCGAACCACTGTTCGCCCCGTTTATCGCTGGGCGTTTGGGTCATGCCTTTCAATGTCACCAGCGCTGCGGCGGAGAACGGCTCGTGCTTGCCGAGATGCCCACGGATCATTTGGCAGCGGGCGTCCTGGGCCTTGACGACTTCTTCCATGTGTCGCTTCATCGCCGCTTCGCGGCGCCGCGCGTCGGCATCGTGATTGACCGTCGGCTTCTTCGCCTGCCGCATGCGGATGATGTCTTGCATACCGACCCATTTTTTCGACGAATCCGCCTCTTTCGCATCGTCGCCGGCCTTCGCTTTCCCTGCGTTAGCCTCGCCGCTTGCCTGATCCTCTTTGGGCACGGGCAATCGCGGCGGCGTCGCGCCTTGGGTCCGCGCGGCATACAGTTTTTCGATCGATACGCGGTTCGTCGTCAGCAGCGTGGCGTCGCGCTCCAGCGAGCCCGTCAGCACGCTACGCAACGCGTTATCCGTCACCGAACGGGTCGCCTCGATCAGCGATTGGCTTGACATTTCGGCCGAAAGCCCTCCGAGGAACGACGACAAACCGTAGTCGCTCACTGCCGGGCTGAGTGTGCCTGTTTCCACTGTTAGCGTGTTGCCGGTGATCGAATCGCGAACGTTGGTGTAGGTCGGCAAGCTGCCGAGAATAAACAGGCCCAGTCCGCCGAGCATTGAGAGTTGATTCTGCTCCTTCTGCTCGCGCCGTTCTCGCATGGCGTTCCGTACGCGTTCGGTAAACTCCTTCACCGCGGTCGACCGCGTGGACGATTCCGTAGCGAGTTGGGCGAGAACGGCGGGCAGTTCGTCGAATCGTGCCGCGATCCCCGCGTCATACCCCTGCGCCCGCGCGTGATCGCGGAGTTTTTGGCAACGGCCCACGAACTGGCGCACCTCGGGCGCGTTGGCTGGCAATTCGGCTAGCTTCGGCGCCTGCGACAACAAACGGTCGGCCGCAACCAACAGGTAGAGTTCCTCCTGAGGCCGGGAAAACGCCACCGACTCGACGTTGCGAACCGCGATCGCCGCTAGGTTGCTGTCTAAGACCGGCGCCTTGCCGTTGGCCGGGCCAGTGCCGCTCTGCGCGACAGCGGGAACTGGTTGTGCGCTGCGGCCGTCGCTTTCCGGCAACATCCAGCCTTGGACTTCGCCGCCGTAGATGGCCGTGTAAAGGCCCCGGCCATTGGCGCGGATCGCTATCGTGCTCGTGGCGCCTCGCAATCCCTTGAACCGCGCGACCTCACGTCCGGTCTCGGCTTCCCAAATCCGCGCCGTCGTGTCCCATCCGCCGCTCGCCAGCCATTTCCCGTCGGGCGTCATCGCCACCGCCGCGATCAGGTTGACGTGGCCCACGCACTTCGAAATGGTGCGGCCAGTCTTTGCGTCGAACACAATCACGTCCGCCGCCTCCGTTTCAGCCATCGGCTGAATGACCACGGCTCCGCGCGAGCCATCAGCAGACAAGGCCAAGGAGGCTTTGATTTGTTGATTACCCAATGGCGCCTCGACGGTCGCCACCGGCCGGCCGCTCGCCAATTCCAGGATCCGCACACGGTGATCGGCGATCGCCGCCAGGACTTGGCCGTCCCGGGAAATGGTGGCCGGACAGTTGAAGACCTGGCCAGCTTCGCGTGGCAGTTCCCGTTCCGACTTGAGTGTCTTCAGACGGGGATCAACAAAGCGGCCGATCGGCAGCGGTTCGAGTTTCGCGGCTAACTGCACGGTAAGGTCGCGCCCCACGGCGATCAGGGACTTGCCGTCCCGCGTGAACGCCATGTCCGCGATCACCTGGGATTTTCCCGCTGGAATCTGAATGCCCATCGCCCGTGACTCGCCCGCCTGCCACCACTCGATCGGCGTCAAGCCATTCGCGGGACGGAAATCGAGGAAATGCGGCCAAGCGACAATCGTCTTGTTGTCCGGCGACAGGGTCACCCCATGCATCGCTTTGGGAATCGCCGTCGACCGGACCACCTTGCCCGTTTTGGTGTTCCATACGGCCAGTTCCATGCCGCAGCCCACCAGCGATTGTTCATCGTCGCTCAATTTCAGCTTCGACCAGGAACCGTCTCCCTTGGCATCTGCCGAGTTGGGACGGTGGAATTGCAGACTGGCCCGCTCGACCACAATCGAGCCGGCGGGCGCGGGGCCCGGTGCAGGACCAGAGGCCGCGTTGCCTGCAGGAACGGAGCCGCCGTTTGGCGCTTGAGCGAACGCCCCGGGCGCCATGAATGCCACGAGCGACACGCATG
>JBIKVL010000843.1:0-2863 GCA_044356875.1 Pirellulaceae bacterium
ACCGGTAAAACTGTCTTGGGCTTTCGAGGACCACTTCGTCCGACTCGTGGAGTTTGCCGTGGCCGCCGCGCGTTGGGCGGTCGTGGCCGTTGTGACGGTCGATCGCCGAGCCGGGGTCCCGCGACTCGCCGCCCCCCCACGGACTGTCGAAGCGGACAACGGCTCCGCAATTTCATCCTGCCGCACCTGGGACCGCAACTTCATCGCGGCCGGCGATGTCAACGTCGATGTGTCCGCGTTGGCCACTGACGCCTCGGGCGAATCCGTGCCGGCCGGGGTCGCGGGCACCGGGGTCGCGGGCGTCTGGGCCGCGGGCGTCTGGGCCGCGGGCGTTGGGTTCGCGGGCGAGTAATACGGCGCGAAGGTAGGCGGCTGAGCCGAGGCGCGCAAGGCCAGGACCGCAATCACGATCCCGGCGATCATCACGTTCAGTCGGCGCACCTTAGCCCCTCCCTGCGAAATTTAAGACGCGTAGTGTAGAAAGGATCGCGTTGCCGAAAAATACGAAATATCCACTATGACCGGCATCCTGGGCGAACTGGGAAAGGCCGGCAATGTCACTTCTTCGCGGATCGGCGTTTTCGGCCCGTTTTTTCACCTAGCACCAGCGGTCCCCCCATGAACGACTCGGATCTAATCATCGTCGGCGGCGGTATCGTGGGATTAGCGACAGCCCACCGGTTCTTGGAACGCTTTCCCAATCGCTCGGTCATCGTGCTCGAAAAGGAATCGGCGGTCGGTGCCCACCAAACGGGGCATAACTCGGGCGTTTTGCATTCCGGGATCTATTACAAGCCGGGTTCGCTGCGGGCGGTGAACTGCCGCCTGGGGAAAAAGGCGATGGAGGCGTTCTGCGAGTCCGAACGGTTGCCGTATGAACTTTGCGGCAAAGTCATCGTCGCGGTCGACGAAGTCGAACTGCCACGACTGGAACGGATATTCCAGCGAGGCCAGGAAAACGGGGTGGTTTGCGAAAAGATTGGCCCCGAGCGACTGAAACAACTGGAGCCGCATGTGGCGGGGGTGGCGGCGATCCATGTCCCCGAGTCCGGGATTGTGAACTATCGGCGGGTGACCGAGCGGCTGGCGGAGCGGGTGAATACGGGTTCGAGTCGGGTGGTGACCGGGGCCTTGGTCGAGTCGATTCAAACGTCGTCGGACCGAGTGAGCGTCCGCACGCGGACGGGCAGTTACAGCGGGTCGTTCGTGGTGACGTGCGCTGGTTTGCAGAGCGATCGCGTGGCGAAGCTGGCGGGCCAGCCGCTCGAAGCCCGCATCGTGCCGTTTCGTGGCGAGTATTACGACGTTCGGCCCGAGGCGGAGGGGCTGTGTCGCAATCTGATCTATCCGGTTCCCGACCCCAGCTTTCCGTTTTTGGGAGTCCATTTCACGCGAATGATCGATGGCGGCGTGGAATGCGGCCCCAACGCGGTGCTGGCGTTCGCTCGGGAAGGCTATCGGAAGACCGACCTCAATCTGTTCGATCTGTTCGAATCGTTGACCTATCCGGGCTTTCTGCGGCTCGCCGCCCGCTGCTGGCGGATGGGACTGGACGAAATGTGGCGATCGTGGAGCAAAGCGGCGTTCGTGAAGGCGTTGCAGCGTTTGATTCCGGAGGTTCGCGGCGACGATCTGATTCCCGCTCGGGCGGGCGTGCGGGCGCAGGCTTTGGCGCCATCGGGCGAGCTGGTGGACGACTTCCTGATTTTGGAACAAGCGCGCGGCGTGCATGTCTGCAACGCGCCATCGCCCGCCGCCACATCGTCGCTGAATATTGGCCAGTTGATCGTCGACAAACTGGCGCCGCGGTTCGCCTGACGAGTTCAGCTGACGAGTTCAGCTGACGAGTTCGCCTGACGAGTTCGCCAGCGGGGCTCGCTAGCGAGTGCCGGAGTTCGCGAATCGCGTTGGGGCGGCTGACGGGCGGCGGAGGCGAACGGTATGCTTGGGGCCCTATGAACGACTCGCAACCGATCGCCATCCATCGCAGCCCGGAATTGATGTCCCGCGACGACACAGTGCTGTTGGTCGTGGACATGCAGGAGCGGCTCGTGCCGGTGGTTCGCAATCCGGAACGATTGGTCTGGAATGTGGGCCGGTTGCTCCAGGGCGCCAAGCTTTTGGGCATTCCCGCGGTCGCGTCGGAGCAGTATCCGCGAGGCCTCGGGGCGACGTTGCCGGACATCGTGGCCGGCTTGGCCGCGACGCTGGACTGGGGCGCCGCCGCGATTCCCGCCAAGCTGACATTCAGCGCCTACGGTTGTCCCGCTGTTCGCGAACGGCTGGCGACGCTCGAGCGGCCCAACGTGCTGGTCTGCGGCATTGAAACGCACGTCTGCGTGTTGCAAACAGTGTTCGATCTAGCGCATGCGGGCTATCGAGTCTTCCTGGCCGAGGATGCGGTCGAATCGCGGTCCGATGCGGACCGGGCGACGGCGCTGCGGCGGATGGAAGCGGCGGGCGCGACTGTGACAACGGTCGAGTCGGCATTGTTCGAATGGTGCTTCGAGGCGGGAACGCCCGAATTCAAACAGGTCAGCCAACTGGTCAAACAGACATTCGCAGCTCAACGCGAGGAGCCACTCCGATGACGCAAGCCGCCCCGATGACGCAAGCCGCCCCTGAACTCAATCCGCCTCCCCGCATCTTGATGGGGCCTGGCCCGAGCGACACGCATCCGCGGGTGCTGGAAGCGCTTGCGAAGGGTACGGTCGGGCATCTTGATCCGTTCTATCTACGGACGATGGACGAACTGCAGCGGATGCTGCGCGGGCTGTTCCGCACCGAAAACCGGATGACGTTCGCGGTCAGCGCGACCGGTTCGGCGGGCATGGAGGCGGCGGTCGTGAATTTGATCGAGCCT
>JBIKVL010000842.1:0-2863 GCA_044356875.1 Pirellulaceae bacterium
AAGGCTCGACAGGGCGTTGCCCGCCGGCCCTAACCCACCCGCCACATAGGCAAGCCCATACAGGGCGTAGGGCACGAACGGGAACTTCGCCAGCCAGTGGGCACCCGTCTCCGGGGATCCAGCCCACTGGAATCCAGCCCCCTGGAATCCAGCCCCCTGGAATCCAGCCCCCTGGAATCCAGCCCCCTGCGATTCTATCCAGCGGGAGACCGCCCAACCGGCCACGCCGCAGACAAAACAGAGGCCGGTGGCGACCGCACCCGCGATGGGTGGCGAGTCCGAATGGGAACCATGAGCGTGTGACATGGTGGAATTGTACCCGACCGCCCGATTCGCGTTCCGACCTCGATGACCTTCCGCTATATTCTTCCTGAATCCCCGCCTCCATCCTGAACCCTGAACCCTGAACCCTGAACCCCCAGGACCAACTCCGGTGAATGACGGCACGAAACGCGGCAAAGGGCCGATGGCGGGCTTGGCGGCCGGTCCGCGTTATGGCTCGAATTCCAGCCAGGCGGATTCCGGCCCGTCCGACGCCAGGGTGACGCATAGCTACGCGTTTCGCGAAACGGTCGAATCGATCGTGGTGGCGATCCTGTTGGCGTTTTTGTTTCGCACGTTTGTCGGCGAGGCGTTCGTCATTCCGACAGGTTCGATGGCTCCGACGCTCCAGGGCAACCACAAGGACGTGGTCTGTCCGAAGTGCAAGTTCGGCTATCAAGCCAACGCCAGCGTCGAGAACGACGACCACTGGACCCAGGGAAAGTTCGTTGTTGCCGCGACCACCTGTCCGCTCTGTCGGTTCGCGCAGCGGATCGACACGAAGAAGGATCCCAACCACGCTTCGTTCGCGGGCGACCGGATTCTCGTCAACAAGTTCAGCTACGACCTTGCCGAACCGCAACGCTGGGATGTCATTGTTTTCAAGTATCCCAACAACGCGAAGCAAAACTACATCAAGCGACTGGTGGGACTGCCGGGGGAAGCGATCAAAGTGCGCCATGGCGACGTGCTGATCCGCAAGCCGGGCGAGCAAGCGTTCAAGATCGCCCGCAAGCCGCCGCACAAGCTGGTCGCCATGCTGCAGGTGGTCGATGACAACGCTTACCTGTCGGAAGATCTGGCCAAGGGCGGTTGGCCTTCGCGGTGGCAGCCTGGACTCGGGGACGGCGCCAGCGGCTGGCGGAAGGTCGTCGAGGACTCCGAGCCGATCGTGCTGAAGAGCACCGAGCCGGACGCGGCCAATCGATCGCCGGGACTGATTCGAGTCGCGGACGGAGTGGATGAAGCCTGGATCCGCTACCGCCACCTGCATCCGCTCGGGGGCGATTGGCATGACATCGAGTCCGGCAAGATGCTCGAACCGCCGACGGCTGGGCCGGCCGTTGGACGACTGATCTCCGACTTTTACGCCTACAACGCGTTCACGACCAAGGCGCCATCCAGGGAGGGAGATGCCGGCGGCGATGGGAATGTCGATTTGATCCCCGAGACGTCGGCCATGGGCTCGCACTGGGTCGGAGATCTGGCGGTGGAAGCGGAAGTGGCGGTGGAAGGCGCCGCCGGCGAACTGGTGTTGGAACTGGTGGAAAGCGGCGAGCACTACCAGTGCCGTATCGACGTGGCGACAGGCAAGGCGCGGATGGTGGTTGTCGGCGACGCGCGGCCGTTTGTCGACGACTCGGGACGGCCGTCGAGCCAGCCGCCCACAGCGAACACGCCGTTCCGCAGCGGCCGCAACCATCGGGTTCGCTTCAGCAACATCGATGACGAACTGCGGCTGTGGGTCGATGACGTGGCGATCGACTTCGACGGTCCGACCACCTATGAGTCGCCCGCGGAGCGTCCGCCGCGATGGAGTCCAACCGACCTGGGCGACTTGGCGCCGGCGGGGATTGGGGTCCGAGGCGCGAACGCGCAAGTCCGCCACCTGCGCATCCTGCGGGACGTCTACTACATCGCCATTCGAGCTCACCTCGGTGGCGATCGGGGCACGGATTACGATCTGGCGTTGCAACCGGATGAAATCCAGGATGTGCTTACCGGGCCCGAGCGCTGGGCGTCCAGCCCGCTGTTCGCCGCGCGGCGGGAAATCGAAGTCGAGCTCGGCGGCGACCAGTTTTTCCCCATGGGCGACAACAGCCCGCAAAGCAAAGACGGACGGCTGTGGGAAGGCGAACCCTCGGTAAACCGCGACCTGCTGACCGGCAAAGCGGTCATGGTCTACTGGCCGCATTCCTGGAACACCCCGGTTCCGTTCCTGCCCAATTTCAGCCGCATTCGGCTCATTCGCTAGGAAGTCCGCGCACAGGTTTCCGCGCCTAAGGAGCTGGCACGATGCCGCTACTGGATGTCCAGGGATTGGTGAAGAGCTACGGTCGCCGCACCGTTGTCAACGGCGTCGATTTCCAGGTCGAACGTGGCGAGATCGTCGGATTGCTTGGACCCAACGGGGCCGGCAAAACGACCAGCTTTCGCATGACGTGCGGACTGGTCGAACCCGATGCCGGCCGCGTGATGCTCAACGAGATCGACATCACCGGCTGGCCGCTCTATCGCCGTGCCCGCGACGCGCACATGGGGTACTTGCCGCAGGATTCCAGCGTCTTTCGCAAGCTGTCGGTCGAACAAAACTTGCTGGGGATGATGGAACTGCTGAACATCGGCTGGCGGGAACGCCGCCGCCGCTGCCAGGAACTGCTCGAACAGTTCCGCATCACCCACATCCGCAAAACAAACTCGACCCGCGTCTCCGGCGGCGAACGCCGCCGCCTGGAAATCGCCCGCTGCCTCATCTCCAATCCCGAGGTCATTCTGCTCGACGAGCCGTTCGCCGGTATCGACCCGATCACGGTCAAAGACA
>JBIKVL010000844.1:0-2861 GCA_044356875.1 Pirellulaceae bacterium
GAACCCGCCCGCCGACATCGTCACCGTGCCAGCGACGCGAGTCACTGGCGTGCCATCGGCGAACTCAATCGGCACCGCGCCGGCCGACGTCGAGATCGACTCGTTCACCGCCGCGCCCATCCGATTGATTTGAAGCTCGGCCGTGCCCGACAACTGCAGTTCAGACACCCCTACGAGGCTGATCGAGCCCGAACCGGCCAACGCGTACTGCGCCGAAGCCGGGGCCGTCCGTTCGACAACCACGAGCCCCAGTTTGCCGTTGGTGAGTCGCACGCCCGTTTCGGTCGCCAAGCCGCGGTTCGCGCCCACGAATGCCGTCGCGCCGGCCACTCCCGCCTCCAATCGCTCGACGCCATCCTTGACCGTCCGCGAAATCGTCCACGCGCCCGACACCTCCGCGAAGCTCGCCACTGAAACCGTCAGCACGCCCGTAGCGCGAGTCAATTCGCCCAAGGCGCCGTCCATGGTTAACGTGAATGTCGATCCCGGACCGGTCGGCACCGTCAACGGTTGACTGGCGTAGTCCACGACGACCGTCGTGGTGGTTGCTGGAACGGCGCTGCGGCTAAAACCGGTCGCCGTTTGCGTCAATCCGGCCGGCGTGATCGAAGCATTCGCCGTGCCTTCCAGAGTCGCCACATCCACGCCCGCAAGCGCTCCGCCAAACGTCACTCGCAGTTCGCCGCCATTCCAGAAAGTCACCGTCGCCGTTCCAACACCCGCGATCCCGGCGAGCGCCGTGTTCAGCGCCGTTTGAACCTGAGCCGACGTCGCGTCGAGCGCTATGGCCGTGGTCGTGTAGGTCGAACCGCCATGCGACAACGACAGGGTGAATGTGCCCGCAGTCCCGTCCGCCGCGATCCGCACTCGCTGCGTCTCGCCCACCGCCGCCGATCCCGGAGTGGCCGTCGCAATCGCGACACTCGCCAGGCTCAAACCGGCGCTACTAGCCGACAGTTCCGGCACGTCGCGGTTCGCCAGCCCGCCTTGGAATGTCACTCGGTAGCGGATCGCGTCCGCAGTCGACGTCGAATCGTAGGCGACCGCCACATTGCCCGTGCCGATGCCCGACAACGATGAAAGCGCCGTGCGGATCGCCGCCGCTTGCGCTGTCGTGTCCGACGTAAATGCGATCGACGACGTCGTGGCGCCGTCGTAGCTCAGCGTGAACGAACCGCTGGCCGTCGGAGCGTTCGCGGTCACGCTCGCCTGAACCAGTTCCAATCCGCGATAGCCGAGCGCCCCGCCGTAGGTGATTGTCAGCGTCGCGTTTCCGCCCGCGTCGACGCGGGTCACCGTCGCCGTGCCATTCACCCCCGACAACGCCGTGTTCAAAGCCGACTGGATCTGCCCATCCGTCGCGTTCAGCGACAACGCCGAGGTCGTGTAGAGCCGATCGCCATACCGCACCGACAATCGGAATGTGCCCGTCGCCGAACCTACGCCCAGCACCACCCGCTGCGTTTCATGAACGCCCGCCACCCCCGCTTTGGCGATCGTCGCCGTCACCGTCCCCGGAAGCGTGCCCGATGCCGTGCCAATCACGCCCGGGGCCGTCGTGAAGTTCACATAATAACGCTGACTAAGCGTCGTCGTGCTCTGATCAAATCGCACTTTCACGCCCGCGTCGCCAGTCAGCGCTTCAAGCGCCTCGCGAATCTTCGTCGCGTTGTTCGTTACGTCGTTCTGATCGAAGCGAACCAACCGAGTGAAGCTCATGTAGCTCAGTTGATACTCGCCGCTCGCCCGATTCGGAGCTTCGATCGTGATCGCCGTGATCTGGCCCGAACCCGCCACGCCCGCCGTCACGCGCGTGATCGTCGTAGCGACCTCGGGCGCCGCTTGCCGCGGCGCGAGCAAGGTCACCGTTTGAACTTCGTTGACGCCAGCCCGTGCGGCGGCGACCGTTTCCGCCACCACCGTCCCAGCCTTCGTCGCCGGCGTCACCACCGTCAAACCGGCCACGTTCGTCCCCGCTCGAGCGCCCACGAATTCCACCGTGAACCCCGTCGCTCGACCGCCCGTCACCGTCACGTTGTTGGCGCCGACGCCGCTCAGCAATTCGATCGCCGCGCGCACCTTCGTGGCCACCGACGCATCGCTGTCGCCGACGCCGATCGTCGCCGTCGCCGACTGCCCCCCCAAGCGGAATTCGACCGCGCCGAACGTTTCCGCCCCCAACGCCAACCGATACGTTGTATTCGCTGAGGTGGCGGGGATCGCCGCTTGGCTCGGCTGCAGTCCCCGATTGATCTCCAGCGTCAGGTTCGACCCGGCCACCGTCAGCGTGTCGTTCCCGAGGAAGCTCGCCAACCCCGCCGTCGCCTGCAAGCTCGTGAAACGACGCGTCGGATCGGCACGGTCCGTGATCAACGCCAAGGCAAAGTCGACCTGCCCCAGCGATAGCCCCACTTGGTTGCTCGTGCCACCGTCCACGCCCGCGAATGCCGAAACGTCATCGCCGCCCAGGGTCAGCAAGTCGGCCGTGATCGTCGAGTTGTCCGACAACGTGACCGTGCCAGTCGAGCGCCGGAGCGCGAATCCGCCGGACACCTGGAAGAAACCACCCACGCGGACGTCCAAGTTGCCGGACGCCTCGATCAGCGAACCCAAACCACCATCGACGTTCAACGTCTTCGTCGACGTAGGCCCCGTCTTCACCACCAGCGGTTGTGCGTCGTAATCCGCCACCCGCCCCGAAGCGCTCGGACGATTGATCGCGACCGCTACCGACGTCGCGTCCACCGTCACGTTCGTCAGGCCCACCAGCGACACGCTCGAAGCCGAAGCCTGCAGCGTCGTCCAGACATTCGAAGGCGAAGCCTGGTCGCTCGCGATCGCCAAAGCGAACTCGACGCCGC
>JBIKVL010000845.1:0-2859 GCA_044356875.1 Pirellulaceae bacterium
GAGGTCTACGCGGCGCTCGACGATCTGAAACTCTTCTCGGTCAGCGGCGAAGCGAAACTTGTCATCGACGTCACGCCCGGCAAGGGGGTCGTCCGGCTGGATGTGAATGGCCGCGCCGACATCATGTTCCTCGGTCCGATCGCGGCGGTCGCGGGCACGTTTGTGCTCAAGGCCGAGGAAGGCAAGATGCCCGAGATGTGGGGCATCATGCGGTTCGAGCTGAACCTTGGCAAACTGCGGGCGTTGGGCCTGGACGCCAAAATGTCCGCGATGCTGTTGTTCAATACGACCGACGAACTGAAGCGCGAAGCCCTTTATCTCCCCACCAGCGGAACCAAGACGTGGGATCTGCCCGCCAAGATGTTCCGTTTCCAAGCGTCGGGACGCTTCGTCATTCATGTGCCCGATTTCAACGAAGATACGATCATGGGCACCCAGCTGTTCGCGATTCGCGGCACGCTGTTCTTCGAAATCAGCGCGAATGGTTTGCAGGTGTTTGTCGATGCCGAAGTGGAAGTCGGTCCCGATGACTTCCAGTTGTTCGAATTGCGTGCGCTGGGCGTGCTGATCATCACGAAAGACGGTATCGCCGGCGACGTGGAAATCTCGTTGACGATCGGCGACGCTCCGGTCATCCGCGATATTTTCATCTTGGACGTTTCGGCCCGCGTGATTTTCAACTCCAGCGAAAAGCAAATGGAGGTGTTGGTCCCCGACGAGTTCCTGGAGAATTTGTCCGACGAGACGCGGGCCCGATTGGTGCCATGTGCCAATGGTGGCGAGCGGGAGGCGTCCAATTGCTATCCGGTTTACGCCGGCCCGCCAAAAATCGATGGCTCGGGCTACAACAGCCCCAGTCCGTACCTGGTCGTCACGGCCAAAGGCAAGCTGGAAATCCTGAAATTCTTCCGGGTCAATGGATTCCTCTGGTTCTCGGTGAGCCGGGACGAATTCTTCATGCAGGTCAATGCGTCGATGGCGATGGATCCGTTCGGCGCGGTGGCCGTCAGCGGAACCTTGGGCATCAGTCGCAATGGCGTGCTCGGCGCGTTGCAAATCGGCGCCAGCCTCGACCTGGGCATCGTCAGTTTCTTTGGGGCTGCCCAGTTCGAGATGAACACCTTCAGCACCCCGCAGACGATTTACCGCTACAAGTTCGACTTCAAGAACAAGAAAGTCACGGACCAACTGGAGGCGGTGGAACTTCGGTCTGGCGCGTTCCAGGTGTTTATCCTGGGATCGCTCAAGATCCTCGGCTCATTCGAGCTGAAGGGGTATTTCCAGATGGTGAGTCTGGATGACCCGATGGTGCTGCGGATTTCCTTCGGCGTGTCGTTTGTCGCTTTCGATACCCTTGAGCTGAAGATCCTGGACTACACCTTCGACATTCCGAAGACGCCGGACGGCGGCATTGTCATCAAGAGCGAGGCCTCCGTCGCCGTGCCGTACGAGTCCGAAGTGTTCAAGATGAGCGCGGGTTATCACCTGCATATCAACACCCGCACGAAACCCGGCCCCCTTGATGAGTGGGACAAGGGCATCAAACGGAATACGTACTCGGTGCTCGTCGAAGGCGAAATCAAGCTATTCGGGGCCGTGGACCTCAAGGGCAAGGCCCTGATTGAGCTGACCCGCGGCGTGTTCCGCATGGAAATCGAGATGAAGTTCGTGATCCTCGAAAACGGCATCGAGGCTCGGGGCTTCTTCAGTTCGGAAGGCGAATTCGAGCTGTATGTGGGGGGACAGCTTTCGATTGGCTTGTTGCCCGTGATCGGCGTGACCGGCTACGCGAACTTCCGAGTGGCCCGCCTGGACGACAATGAAAAGGATCCATTCGGAAACCAAGATTTCCGCATGTTCGTCAACGGCAACGTCGGGGCGGATGTGAAGCTGTTCGGAATATCGCTGGTCGGCGTGAGCCTCGGGTTCGCCTACGACGGCAATTCGGGCGATGTCACAATCAAGCCGTGCGCGAAGATCCTCGGTATCGAAACGTGCCACACCTTCAAACTGTTCACGTTGCGGGTTCCGCCGCCGATCTACCTGGCTGGCAATTACGACGACCCCTGGAACCTCTCACCGGAAGGTATCCCGCCGAAGTTCGAGGGCGGCGATCTCTACCTGAACATGGGACCGCGTGGAAACCTTCGTAAAGCCAATACGGAGGGCATGCGCAACGAGGGCATGAGCATCCGGCATATCGATTACGACGATAAGCTCGGTGGCGAAATCGTGCGCGTCCAGTGGTACGACCGCGCCTCGACTTTCGCGGGCGTCAAACGCGTGATCGCCTACGGCAGCGACGGCTTCGACGTGATTTTGACGGATCCGTATCTGGATGCGCCTGTCACGGTCTACGGCGGCGACGATCGGGATTTCATCAAGCTGCTGGGATCGGGCGATGCCTACGTCGATGCCGGCACTGGCGACGACACGATCGAGGTGAATGCGCAAAACGCCTATTTCGTGTTCGGCGATGGCTTCGGCCGCGACGAACTCATCCACCGAGGCGAGAAACGCGTTTACGACTTCTCGCCGTCCACCGAGGCATTAACGGGCACTTGGTCGGGCAACCGACTGGCGATTACGCCGTCCGGACAGCAGCGGAGGATTATCGGCGACGCCACCATCAATGGCAGGAACGCGAAACTCATTCCGCTGGAACCCGGCATCATCACGGCGCACATGCCGGGCCACGGTTTCAAAGTGGGCGATCGTGTGAGCGTGGACACCCCGGGTTGGTACTACTACACGGGCGATTTCGACGTGGTCTCGGTGAGCGGGAGCACGTTCGAGTTCGAAGCGGCCGATTTCCTCGGAAACACCCCGAAGGGGACGAAGGTCGAAGTCTGCGTCATG
>JBIKVL010000846.1:0-2857 GCA_044356875.1 Pirellulaceae bacterium
CGTTGATGAACTTCGAGAACAACAACCGCAAAGCCAAGCTGTCCAAGCTGGTGATGTTGGGGAACGCCACCAAGCTGACGGGCCTCACAACGCACCTTTCCAAAAACCTGGGCCATGACCTGCTGGATATGCAGAACTTCCAGCGGCTGAACACAACGGCCATTTCGTCGTCGCCGAGCTTCAAAGAAAACCAGTTGTCGTTCGGCGTGTCCTACGGGCTATGCTTGCAAGGGCTCGGACTGGCCAAGATCACCACGAACTTGATGCCGCGGGCGATCATCACGCAGCGGCTCATCCGCGACAAAAAGCCCTGGACTCTGGCCGGTGTCAGTTTTTTGATGCTGGCGTGGGCGTTCAGCTATTTCCTCGTCAACAACAAGTGGTACACGGTCAATCCACAGCGAGCGGTCGCGGGCACGACATGGGAAGCGGCGGGCAGCAAGGCCGAGCAGGTGAGCACGGCGAGCCGCAACCATAAATCCAAGGACGACGCCAAGAAGGCGAGCATCGAAGTGTTGCGGGCGTTGGGCGACGAGGTCGCCGGCAACAACGATCGCCGCCTGATGTGGCTCGAACTGATCTCCGCCCTGACTTACGCGTTGCCTCGCACCCCCAACACCCAGCCAGGTGTGCCGCTCGATCCACGCGTCCTGCCATTCACGCAGCGGCAGGAGATTCACGTGGATTTGGTGGAATCCGAGTACTTCGCGGATTTATCGCAGTGGTTTACGCTCGAGCTCAAACAGAAGTACTTGGAAGGTCGACGGTACATCCTGGCATTGGAAAAGGGCCAGCAGCCGGCACCTGCCGCCAACGCGGCGAATCCCGCTAACCCGGCTGATCCGGCCGCTGCCGCCGCTGCCGCTGCCGGTGCCGCCGGGGGGGCGGGTGGCGCAGCCGCTCCCGAGGCCACGGAAGAGGAAACCGTGGAAGGGCCCACGAAAGACGGTTGGGTGGTCGAGATCCGTGGCTACCACTATTTCAACGGCAATCCGCAGACCTCGGGACGCACGCACGTGCTCAACACGCTGCTCCGTCGGTTGGAAACAGGTGTAGTGCGATTGCCCGGCGACCCGGACGAGGCCCGAGAACCGCCGGAGTTCACGATGAAGGAATTGGGCATCATGTTCCCGACGCTCATCTTGGACGACCGTATCGACTTGAATTACAAGATCCCCAATCCGCTGTTCGCCGCCACGGCCGAAAGCGGCGGCGCGGGCGGCCTGGCGGGCGGCGGAATGATGCCCGGTGGCATGGCCCCGGGCGGTCTTGGCCCCGGTGGGATGATGCCCGGCATGATGCCAGGCGGCAAGGGAGGCGCCGGAGCGGCTCCAGGTGCCTTCGGTGGTCCCGGCGCGGGCAAAACGTCCGGTAAAGGTGCCGCTGACAAGGGCAAGGGGAAGAACGAACCGCCTCCCGAACCTGAGTCGTTCGATGCGCCGCGTTACGCCTTCACCATTCAGTTCGTTTGGCAACCGGTGCCGCTGAGCAAGCGACTGGAGTTGAAACGCGAAGCCGCCGAGAAGTTACGAGCCGAGCGGGAAGCGGCGATCGCCGCTGGCCAACCCGTACCTGGGACGCTTGGCGATGCCCCAACCGCTCAACCCGGCAACGCTCCGGCCGTCCCGAATCCGGCCGTCCCGAATCCGGCAGGTGCGAATCCGGCAGTTCCAAATCCGGCAGTTCCAAATCCGGCAGTTCCAAATCCAGCCGTTCCAAATCCGGCAGTTCCAAATCCGGCAGTTCCAAATCCGGCAGTTCCAAATCCGGCCGTCCCGAATCCAAACGTTGCTAATCCGCCAGCGGCGGCGAATCCGGCCGCTGCCCAGCCGGCTCAACCGTAATCCCAAGACAACACGCAAGGAGCACTAGCGATGGACCAAGTGAAGATGATCATGCGCGTGCTTGTCGCCCAGCGATTCTGGGTGTTGTCAGGCGTGGTGACTTTGATCGGCGCCGTCATCTATTTCATGGCGGTTTCGAAACTTGACAAAGAGCAAACGGAATTGGCGTCGAAGATCGATGGCCAGTACTCCGGAGTGACCGCGGCCCGCGGCATTCAGAACCATCCGAACGATTTTTCGCACAAGAAAATGGACGAGGTGGAGAACCAGACACGCGACTCGGTGGGACGGGCTTGGCAGCGGCAGTACGAACGGCAACTCGACGTGTTGGTTTGGCCGAAGGAGTTGAAGGAGGATTTCGAGGCGGCGGTCGTCAATCTGCGGCCTGTCGAGTCCATTCCGTTTCCAACTCCGCTGTCGAAAGAGATCAGCGTCGAATTGCGGGCTAGGTACCGCGACTACATCCAAGGCGTGTTGCCGAAGTTGGCGACCATCATCAATGCCAACTGGGCGGCGACCTCGACTGGTGGCGGCATGGGCGGGTCAGGACTCGGAGGCTTTGGCGGCGGTCCTGGAATGATGCCGGGTGCTGGCGGCCCTGGAGCGGCGGGCGGCGAAGGGATGGCCGGCGCGGCGGGGATGGCCGGTGCCGGGGGAATGACCGGTACCGAAGAAGACAAGTATGTTGTCGCGTGGAATCCGTCCAACCAAGGCTCCATCATGGCGCGCTACGACTGGTCGAAACAGGCGGAGAATGTGCCGAAAACCCTGCAGATTTTGTATTCGCAGGAAGACTACTGGGTGCTGACTTCGATCATGCAAATCATCGCCCGGACCAACGAGGGCGCGGACGCTCGCTACAAGGCGGCAGTCAAGCGGATCGATGGCATTGATCTCGGCGTCTACGCTCAGCGTTCGGGCCAAGTTACTCGGCTCGGTGGCGGTGGAGCGGCGGGAGGTATGCCCGGTGCCGCTGGTATGATGCCGGGAGGCGGCGAAGGTGGAATGGTTCC
>JBIKVL010000847.1:0-2856 GCA_044356875.1 Pirellulaceae bacterium
GCGAAGCCGGTCGCGTGGGCGTCGCCAAACCCGCCGCTGGCAATTCGCCATCCGCGAAGGCGAAGGCCGCGACAGCGGTTCAGCCAGGGGCGAGGGGATCGGTACCTTCCGCTCAGCCGGCCTCCCCGGTTGCTTCCGCGCCAGTGAGTTCGACTAGCCACCGCATGGTCGCTCAGTCCACCGTGTCGGACGATTCGCGCCGCGACACGCTCGACTTGGCCGTTCAAGCACGGGCTCGCGTGTGGATGCAGCGGGAAGTGGCTTTCATCGATCATCCTTCATTCCGCCAACGCGATGTGGAATCCGTCGATGAGGTTCTGTCGTTTGCGGCGGTGGTCGAGGACTTGCCGTTGCAGGGTGAACTGCCGGAAAAACTGCCTCCGCACCTGCGGCGGCTGTGCGAAGTTCCGTTGCTGACGGCGGAGGATGAGCGGGTTCTGTTCCGCCGCATGAACTTCCTGAAATTCCAAGCCAACGTGCTGCGGATGCGGTTGCGTGAAGACGCGGTCCGCGCCGCCGAGCTGGATGAGATCGAGCGGCTGGTCCTGGGAGCCGAAAAGATCCGCAATCGGATTATTCGAGCCAACATGCGACTGGTCATGTCGATCGTGAAACATTACATCAGCGACTCGATGGCGTTTGATGACCTACTGAGCGAAGGGGCCGCCGCCCTGCTTCGCGCTGCCGAGAAATTCGACTGCAGCCGCGGATTCCGGTTCAGCACCTACGTGACGAAGGTTGTCCGCCGGGAAGTGTTTCGGCTCGTGATGGCCCACAAGCGGCAGAGCGACCGCTACGCCACGGGCGCGTGGGAGTTCATCGGCGAGCAGTCCGAGGAACGCGTGGAAGAGGTTGACAACGAAGTCGACTTGTCGGCCCTGCGAGGCGATCTGGCCGAGTTCTTCGCCAAACTCGACCCCCGCGAGCAGGCGATTCTCCGGGCTCGCTTCGGCATGGATCACGACGATAAGGCGCCGAGTCTCAACGATCTCGGCCGCCGCATGGGCGTGTCTAAGGAGCGGGTCCGACAACTGGAGATGCGGGCGATCCGAAAGCTGCAAAAGCACTTTCAGCTTCGGCGAGAAGAGCGGCGGGAAGCGGCGGCGGTGTAGGTTGTTTTAAGGAACCTTGCCGAGGCGATCTCGAAGCTTCGGTCCCTCGGTGTGGGACTTAACCACGGATGGCACGGATGAAACGGATGAGCAGACACTGAAGACCAGCGACGCATCGACAAGTTAGCCTTTGCGTCCGCGATAGGAAAGTCGCGTAACCGAGCGGACGACTAAACAGTTAGACGATTTTTATCCGTGCCCTTCCGAGTAATCCGTGGTTAGCTCTCCTCGTTCTTGATTCGAATTCGCGTAATCCAAAACCACCCGCGTCGTGTTCGCGCTATGAGTAGAGCTTGATCGCTTTGACGATATCGTCGAGCACGTTCGGCACGGCGACCGCGCGGTTGGCGAACGATGCGCGACGCACGCCGCGGCTTCCGAGCACCTTGTTGAATTGGTCTTGGTCGGTCGTGTGGTAGGCGACGGTCGCGGTGGGATCTTTCAATTGGTGGCCGGTGAGCACGCAGACGACCCGGTCACTCGGCGCGATTACCCCTTCGTCCCGCAGCAACTTGGCGCCCGCGACGCTCGCGGCGCTCGCCGGTTCGCACCCTAGTCCGCCCGCCGCGACTTTCGCCTTCGCGTCGAGAATTTCCTGGTCGGTGACTTGACGCACGACGCCTTGGCAAGCTTCGAGTGCACGCAGGCATTTCCTCAAATTCACCGGTCGGTTGATCTCGATCGCGCTCGCGATGGTGGACGCTTTGCGGTTGTCCCGATCCATCTGCTCGTAGAAGCGGTCGACGGTGGCCATGTCGGCTTTGCCGCCGTTCCAGCGGACGCCATGGCGGGTGTAGAGTTCGTATAGGGTGTCGGCGCCGGCCGCGTTGATCACCGCCAGTCGCGGTGGCCGTTCGATCAGCCCAAGGTGCATGAGTTCCGCGAACGCTTTCCCGAAGGCGCTGGAATTGCCGAGGTTTCCGCCGGGGACCACGATCCAGTCGGGGATTTCCCAGCGGAGGGCTTCGAGCACGCGGTACATGACCGACTTTTGGCCTTCGAGCCGGAACGGGTTGACGCTGTTCACGAGATAGATGTTCAGTTCCCGCGACACTTCCTTCACGCGCGCCATCGCGTCATCGAAGTCGCCGGCGATTTGCACGGTGAGCGCGCCGTAGTCCAGCGCCTGGGAGAGTTTTCCGTAGGAGATTTTTCCCGAGCCGATAAAGATGACAGCCTTCATCAGCCGTGTCACAGCGCAGTACATCGCCAGGGACGCGCTGGTGTTGCCCGTCGACGCGCAAGCGGCCCGAGCCGCTCCGATCATCCGGGCATGGGTGAACGCCGCGCACATGCCGTTGTCTTTGAACGATCCGGACGGGTTCATGCCCTCGTATTGCAGGTACAGCCGTCCCGGGTTGACGCCCACGTAGCTGGCCACCCCGTCCGCTTGCTGCAGCAGCGTTTGGCCCTCGCCGACCGTTACCACCTGGTCAGGCGGAGCGAACGGCATCAATTCGTGGAAACGCCACACCCCGCTGTAGCGTAGCGGAACGTACCGTTGGCTCCACATCTGCTCGAAGTAGCTCAGTGACGTCGGCGGACGGGCCCGATCCCAGTCGTACGCGATGTCGAGCAGATCGCCGCATTTTGGGCAGGCGACCAACTCCTCGGAAACGCCAAAGGTGGCGCGGCATTGCGGGGCGATGCACTGTTGGAACGCGACCTCCATGTGCGGCCGTCCGCTCGACACGGGCCCCCAACTTGCCTTCCCAATTCCGCCGGTTTCTACTTCTAACATAGC
>JBIKVL010000057.1:0-10345 GCA_044356875.1 Pirellulaceae bacterium
CAGCGTCCACGCTCTCCGACTCCAACTCGGGCGGCTCATCCGACGCGGGCGCCCACTCCAACTCGAACGCGGGCGACTCAGCCGAACTTTGCGAGACATCCTCGCTCAGTTCACCCGCCAACCAATCTCCATCGCCATTCAGCCGAGCGTAAGCCGCCGTGAACCGGGAACTCGCCAAATCGCTCGCGTGCCCCAGACGTACGGCCAAGGAATTGATCTGCAAACTCGTCGCCAACCGCTGCTCGCCGTCCTCGAGCTTGTCGGCGTCGAAACGCTCGGCGAAAAAGTGCCCGCGAACTCCATCTTCCTTGTTCGCCGCCCGCGCGATCGGCTCCTTGATCATGATCATGAACCAACTGATCCCGCTGAGCCGCCGACGCAGTTCGTCCGACCGACCGGGCTTGGCCAGTTCCTCCTTGACCTGCTCCGCGGTTGGCTCCACCTTGAGACCAAGACTCCAACGCGACAGCCGGAGCCAGCGGCGGACAACCTCCTCGGGCGACATTTTCTGGACGAGGTCCGGGCGATTGCGGAGCACCACGTGGAACTCGTTGTCCACGATGGCGAAGTCCAAAATGTCGATGGCGAACACCGACCTCAGTTCCCGCAGACGCAGGAAAAACCATTGCTGGCGGTGGCTCGGATCGAGTCCGCTAGGGGTTTGATCGCGGAAAGAACTCCGCCGAACACAACGCGTACTGACGTGATAAGTGCCGGGTCGGGATTCGTCGATCACCTCTCGGCGCGCACGACGAGCCATGGGGGAATCTCCTTCGCATTCATAGACTTGCCCCACGCGCGATGGAATGATTCGCAGCCTCCCACGAAAAGTCCAGAGCGCGAACCGAAAATTTTTGCGAAATGTTCCATCCGCCGTCATGAGTCCCCTGCGACGGCCGCCAGTGAGAGCGCCCCGCGAGAGCCCCCTGCGATACGCACCCTCAACAGCGATGTCTGGACATCTGGATGTCTGCGGGTTGGACGGAATCATCTTGACCCGGGATGGCGGGAAAACTTACAGTCATGGGTCGTTCGCAACTCGGGACAGCCCAGTTACAGCCCAGAGACAGCCAAGCGCCAAGGATCGGCGTTGGCGTGCGACGACGCGGATCTGCGGGAATACTGCGGCCGCACGCGAGGGACCGCGTTTTATGGAAGCTACCGCGCATTTGCCTGCGAACCGCTCGCCGATCGGCTGGGCTGTTCGCCGCTTTTGGCTGTGCGCTGCGTGCCTCGTTTTGGCGGCGTTCGCCACGCGCATGGCGGCCGCCGTTTGGTGGCACGGCCGTTTGGATTCGCGGACCCGCTTCGCGTTCGCCGACAGCGAGACCTACTGGGCCCTCGCGGGCACGATTCATCGGGGCGAGCCCTACCAATACGGTTCACCCGACGCGGCGGTGTTTCGAACGCCAGGATATCCGGCTTTGCTGGCGATCGTATTCGGACTGTCCGGGTCGGATCACCCGCCCATCCGTTTCGCTCTGGGACTCAGCGCGTTGTGCGGGGCGGCCGCAACGGCGGCGGTGATCACGCTCGGAACCCGCTGGCATTCGCCGACCGTTGGATTGATCGCCGGCGTGCTCGCCGCGTTCCATCCCGAGGCGATCGCCCTGGGATCCTTTGTGCTCAGCGAAGCCCCATTCCATCCCCTGATGGTGATGAATGTTTGGTGCTTCCACGAGGCACTCACGCGACTCGATCAAGGACGTAAGAACGGGCTGCTCGTAGCCGCTTTCGCCGCCGGCGTGACCGCCGGCTTGGCGGCGCTGATGCGGCCGAGTTGGCTGCTGTTCCCGCCCTTTATCCTTGGCTGGAAACTCGCCTTCGATCTCCTCTCACGACGGATCCGCATGCGTCCCTCGACGGCGGTTGCAGGAGTCGTGTCAGCGCCCGCGACTGACGAACCGCTGTGCTATCTCTCCGAAAGTCGATCGACGGCTCGTTGGGGGCATGCGATTCGATGCGCGTTCGTCGAGTTCGCTCGGTTAGCCCCTCCAGTCGTTTTGGGTTTGAGCCTGACGATGGCCCCTTGGTGGTGGCGGAACTATCGAGTGGTCGGCGAATTTGTTCCGACAACCCTGCAGGTGGGCGCAAGCCTCTACGACGGGTTGCGGCCGGACGCGGAGGGCGGCAGCGATATGCGGTTCGCGCCGCGGTTCTTCGACGAGCTAAAGCGCGAGGACGCGGCACAGTTCACGGCGCAATCAACGACGAAATCAACGACGAAATCAACGGCGAAATCAACGGCGCAATCAACGAAGGAACCGGCGAAGGAGGAATCAGCTGCCAAGTCGACGGCGGGCGGGGGGACGTTCGAGTCGCGATTGGATCGGCGGCAGCGTGACGCGGCGGTGGCGTGGGCGCGCGCGAACCCGGTTCGGGTGTTGGAGCTTGCGGGGATCAAATTCGCGCGTATGTGGAGTCCTGTGCCGAACTCGCGGGACATGGGCGGCGCGCTGATACGCGTGGTGATCGCGATTGGATTCGTTCCGCTTATGCTGCTCGCAGCGTGGCAAACTTGGCGTTGCCGTGGCCGCTGGCAAGCGGTGTGGCTCCTCTGGGCGCCGGCCATCTATTTGACGTGTCTGCATACGATCTTTGTGAGTTCGCTACGGTATCGGCAACCGGCCCTGTTGCCCTTGATGGTGTTGGCCGCCGCCGCATTGGCGGAAGGCGCCGCCCGATGGCTTCCATCCTTCGGGAGGAAGCCCGATGCCTAAGACCTGTTGGTCGCGTTTTTGTGGAGCGGCTCGGCGCTTGGCGTTTGTCCTGGCGGCGTTGGCCGCCGCGGGCATGTTCGGCTGGTCGCACCTGCAAACGCGGCTCGACGACGAAGTCCGCTTGGCGTTGGAGCAAGCGTTGTTGGAACCCCTGGCGGGCTCGCCGCTACGGGTCGACGTGCGGTCGGCGCGGCGGGTCATGGGGGAATCGGAACGCGACCGCGGCATCGAAGCTCGGGGCATCGAAGTCGTGGACAGCCGGACCGGCGAGCCGTTGCTGCGGATCGACGAGTTATGGCTGGGCTGCCAGTGCGACTTGCCCGCGTTGCTCAACCGCGAAATCGTCGTGCGGCATCTGGCGATGCGGCGGCCGCGGCTGTCGCTCTACGGAGCGATCGAGGATTGGGGCGAATGGAAGCGGTTCCTCGCGCGCCGTCCGCCCACGGGCAAACCTTGGCCCACGGTGGTGATCGAGGACGGCATTGTCGAATGGGTTCGCGACAGTGAACGGCGGCAAGTGGTGACCATTCGCGGGCTTGATATCACGGTGTCCGCTCCGTCGGCCGAGCTGCTGCGGGCGCATCGATTTTCCGAGAATCAAGGAGCCACTGGTGCCGTTGGACAACTGGTCCATGCCAAGCTTTCGGGCGCGGGCGATCTGGTGGACGAGTTGCGAATGGATCTGGTGTATGACCGCCTGACGAACGCTTGGTCGGCGCGCGGGGAGACGCGGGGCCTGCGGGTCGCGCGCGAGTTCCTCGGACTGGTGCCCAGCGGCTTGAAGTTCCCCGAACTGTCCTGGGACACGCTGGAAGCGCGGGGCGAATTGACGGTCGAAGCGCGTTCCGCGCCGCCGGGCCAACTACCCGTATTCCAAATCGCGGGCCAGTTCCACCAGGGCCGTTGGGCCGAGCCGAATTGGCCAACGCCCCTTTCCGACTTGGAATTGGATTTCGCCGCCAACGCCGACGGCGTCGAGGTGAAGCGACTGGCGGGGCGCGCGGGCGCGGCGGAATTCGAGCTCGAGGGGCGCCGCGTTGGCTGGAAGGCCAATGCCCAAGTCGACGCCTCGCTCGAAGTTCGCCGATTCGTGTTGACACGGGCGTGGGTCGAACTGGCGCCGGCCACCTGGCGAGCGGCATGGTCGCGGTTCGGGTTGCTCGGCGAATTCGATGCCCGCGTCTCCGCGACCTACGATGGCCAGCGATGGCGGCCCGAAGGACGAGTGGATGGACGCAATCTCTCGGCCGCGGCCTATTTCTTTCCGTATCCTTTGGCGGACGGCCGCGGTTCGCTGCAAATCGACGGCGAGCGTCTGCGAACTTCCGACACCACTTACCGCGTGCAAGGCCGACCGATCGAAGTGGCCTTCGACATCCGCCGACCCGGTCCCGAATTCACGGGCTTCGCCACCGTGCGGGCACCCGAGGGAATTCCGATCGACGAGCCGTTGCTCGGCTCGCTGGAAGGCCGCGCCGCGACCTTCTTCCGCTCGCTGCAACCCCGGGGCGAAATGCTGGTGGAAGGGCGGGTCGAACGCCGCGCGGCCGGCGAACCGGTAAAACGCTGGGTCGAAATCCAGCTCCGACGCGCCGCCCTCCAGTACACCGCGTTCCCCTATCCGGTGGAGCGGATCGAAGGCAAGATCCGTATGGAGGACAACGTCTGGCGGATCGGCGAGCTGACCGGACGCAACGACAGCGCGTATGTCGTCGCGCGGGGCGAGTGGATCGCGCGGCCCCAGGGCGGCACGCTGAGCATGGAGGTCGAAGCGTACGACGTCGCGCTCGAAGACGAACTGCGAACGGCGCTCACTCCCGGCGTGCAGAAGGTTTGGTCGGAACTGCAGCCGCGGGGCACGATCGACTACTTGGCGATCGGCTTGCGCTACCCACGCGAGGACGGCCGCTTGGGCATCGATTTGATGCTGCAGAAAAATCCTCCCTCGAAGAATATCGAAGGCCGCAACGTCACGTTGCGGCCCCAGCGTTTTCCCTATCCGTTGGATAACGTCGTCGGCAATCTTCGCTATGTCGACGGCTCCTTGGAGATCGAGAATCTTCGCGCCGAACACGCCCGCACGACGTTTCAGGCCCGAGCGAACGGCCGCGTGGAAGCGGACGGCTCCTGGAACATTCGCTTCCAAGATCTCGTCGCCGACCGGCTGCAACTCGATCACGACCTGCTCGCGGCGCTCCCCGGACCAGCGGCCGCCGCCATCGCGAAAACGGAATGGAGCGGCCCGATCAATGTCGATGGCACCATCGTCGCTCGCGGCGGCCCCTTGGCCCCGCCATTCCCCGCGCCGCAAACGACCCCGTTTCCAAACACCGCCCAACCGCCTACGCCACTGACAGGCGCCGCCCAAACCGCGTACGCTCAAACACCGCTAAGCGGCCCGCCAACGTCGGCGGTCGGCCCGTCAACGTTGGTGGTCGGCCCGCTAAAGCCGGCTAGCGGTGCCCAAATGCCGTTGGGCGTGGAATGGGACGTGCGGGCCGATGTGGAAAACGGACGCGTGAAATTGGCGGCTCCGATCGAGCAGATTCGCGGCGCGGCGCGCCTCATCGGCGGCTGGAATGATTCAGCCTGGAGTTCCGAAATCGAATTGGCCGTCGACTCGGCGTTCGTCCATGGCGTGCATTTGACCAAAATCGCCGGCCCGCTTTATCTTTCGCCCGATTCGCTGATCGCTGGCGACACCTGGGCCCGCAAACGCCGCGGCCCAGCGCCGAATAACTCCGACGGCTTGAAGCCGCCGAGGCAATTGACGGCCAAGGTATGCGGCGGCCAAGTCGGCGTCGACGCGCTCATCAAGTTCAATTCCGAAACCGCGTTCCGCTTTCAAGCCGGAGCGCAGAACGTCAGCATGCGGGAACTCGCCCGCGAGCTGGCCGCGAAAGCGCAAGATCTTCAAGGCAGTGTCTTCGCGACGTTGCAGATGGAAGGCACGGCCCGCGGACCGCATACCTGGCGCGGGCTGGGGAAGGTCACGTGCCGCGACACCGACTTGCAGCAATTGCCCGTCATGGGCGCCGTGCTGCGGCCGAACGGAAAACGCTCGGAGGGACCCGCGTTGGCGTTGAGCGACATTGATTTTAGCGTGCAGGGCGATCGCGTCTACTTCGACCGCATCGACTTGAAGGGCGATCGACTCACGCTCAAAGGCCACGGCGAAATGACGCTCGAACGGATCGTCGATTTGCAGTTCTACACGCTGGTCGGCCGCGAGGACTTTTGGGTGCCGGTCGTGAGCCCCGTGATCGCGGAGGCCAGCCGCCAAATGCTGGAAATCCACGTCAAAGGGCCGCTCGAGAATCCGGCGATCGAACGCAAAGCGGTGCCGGCGATCAACGACGCGCTGCGGCAAATGTTCCCGGAATTGGCGAGCCGCGAAGACACCCCGCCGCTGATCAATCGCCTGCCCACGCCGCGGCAGTTGCTCCAGGGCCGCGGGTTGCGCTAGTCCGACCTCCCGTTCCGCCGCTCGGGCCCGCTCCTTACAATCGCGACCCGGAAAACAGGCGCTGATGGCTGCCCACGGCGAGCGTCCGCCAGCGGCCGCGGTCGAAGGAGTTTGGGATGCGATTCACGAAAATGCATGGGGCGGGAAATGATTATGTCTACGTGGATTGCGTCCGCCAGCCACCGCCAGCCGCCCCGGTCGAACTGGCTCAACGCATCTCCCATCGCCATTTCGGCGTGGGCAGCGACGGCTTGATCCTCATTCGGCCATCCGACCGCGCCGATGCCCGGATGCAGATGTTCAACGCCGACGGCAGCGAGTCGGAAATGTGCGGCAACGGCATCCGTTGCGTCGCCAAGTACGTGTACGACCATGGCATCGCTACGAAGCCAACGTTGCGGATCGAAACGGGCGCCGGCGTGTTATCGCTGGAGGTCGAAACGCGGGGCGGCAAGGTCGAGCGGGTTCGGGTGGATATGGGATGTCCGATCCTCGAAGCGGCCCGCATTCCCACCAAGCTCCCTGGCTCTCCCGTCGTCAACGCGCCTTTCGAAATCGACGGCCGCAAGCTGGCCGTGACTTGCGTATCGATGGGCAACCCGCATTGTGTGGTGTTTGTCGAGAAAGCGTCGGACGACTTGGTACTGGGGTTGGGACCGAAGATCGAACGCGACCCGCGTTTTCCCGCCCGCGTGAATGTGGAATTCATTGAAGTGGTGTCGCCCCGCGAGGTCCGCCAGCGGACGTGGGAACGCGGCTCGGGCGAGACCTGGGCATGCGGTACCGGAGCCAGCGCCGTCTGCGTCGCCGGCGTGTTGTCGGGGCGCACCGAGCGGCGGATCGTGAATCATCTGCTGGGCGGCGATTTGGAACTGTATTGGAACGAACAGGACAACCACGTCTACATGACAGGGCCGGCCGTCGAGGTGTTTTCGGGCGAATGGCCGGACGCGTAGACGCGGCCCCTAGTCAGCACGCGAGCGGATCCGCGACCGCTCGCATGTTCGCGATCATGTCCACGGACCGGCGAACCATTCCCATGGCCGAAACCGAACGCCGCGCGTTGACCGTCTCCCAGCTCACCGCGCAAGTAAAAGACACGCTCGAAGTCCGCTTCCCGGACGTGTGGGTCGGTGGCGAGATTTCCGATTTGTCGCAGTCGCACGCGGGCCACATCTACTTTTCGCTCAAGGACGCCCAGGCCCAGATCCGCGCGGTGATTTGGGCGAGCGCCGCCGCGCGGCTCAAGTTCAAGCCGCGGGATGGAATGGCGGTGATTTGCCGCGGCGGAGTGGAAGTTTACGCGCCCCGCGGCAGTTACCAACTCATCGCCCGCCAGATCGAACCCCAAGGGGAAGGCGCGTTGCAATTGGCCTTGCGGCAGCTTCACGAGAAGCTTTCCCGAGAGGGCTTGTTCGATCCGCGTCGGAAGCGATCGCTACCCGCGTTCGCGCGGCATGTGGCGGTGGTGACCAGCCCGACCAGCGCCGCGGTGCGGGATTACTTGGAGGTGGTGAAACGCCGCTGGCCGGCGCTGCGAGTGACCGTCATTCCGGCGCGGGTGCAAGGCGCCGGCGCCACCGAGGATTTGGTCCGCGGCATCACGCTGGCGCCAAGGCTCCAGCCGACGCCCGATCTCCTGGTGGTGACCCGCGGCGGCGGAAGCCTCGAAGATCTATGGTCGTTCAATGAGGAGCCGCTGGTCCGCGCCGTGAGCGGGTCGCCAATTCCGACGATTTCGGCCGTCGGCCACGAGATCGACGTCACCTTGTGCGACTTGGCGGCCGACGTGCGGGCCTTGACGCCTACTGAGGCGGGCGAGCTTTCGACGCCGTCCCGCGAAGAGCTCGCCGCGCGGCTGGTGCAAGCCGGCGAGCGGCTTACGGCCGGTTTGCGGCGACGCGCGGCCGCCGCCCGTGAACGGCTCGCGGCGCTCGCGGACCGCCGCTGTTTCCGCCGGCCGTACGATCGGCTGCACGAGTGGACTCGGCGGCTCGATGAATTGGAAGCCCGCGCGACGGCGGCGTTGCGTCGCCGAGTGCGTCGGGGAGACGACCAACTGATCGCCGCCGCCCAGCGGCTCGAAGCGCTCAGCCCGTTGGCCATTCTCATTCGCGGCTACAGCATGACGACCCGCGACGGCAGCCCGGAGGCGTTGACCCAGGCCGCCGATGCGCCGCTGGACACTCTGATTCGCACCCGCCTGGCACACGGCCAAATCATCAGCCGCGTCGAACGCCACGAACCCTAAGCCCCCATCACCCGAGCCGCGCCAGCGGCCGGTTCATCAGCCGAGCCGCGCCAGCGGCCCGTTCATCAGCCGAGCCGCGCCAGCGGCCGGTTCATCAGCCGAGCCGCGCCAGCGGCCGGTTCATCAGCCGAGCCGCGCCAGCGGCCGGTTCAACAGCCGAGCCGCGCCAGCGGCCGGTTCATCACCCGCGCCGCGCCAGCGGCCGGTTCATCAGCCGAGCCGCGCCAGCGGCCGGTTCATCAGCCGAGCCGCGCCAGCGGCCGGTTCTAGGCGGACTCGGCACAAACCGCCCAAAACCGGCGGCTAGCGCTGAGCCGGCTGAAACCGGCGGCTAGCGCTGAGCCGGCTGATGAACCGGCGGCTGCTGGGATCTGCCGGATGGCGGGCGGGCGTTATCTTCCACCCGCGCGCCGCTCGATTTAGAATTTGGCGGACAGGACAAAACATCGGCGAGCGAGTTGGGCGGGCGGAACAACAGACAGGGCGGCGTATGCCAATTGATGTGACATGCACGGGCTGCAAGGCCCGGTTCCAGGTCAGCGACAAATTCGCCGGCAAGCAAGGCCCGTGTCCCAAGTGCAAGACGGTCATTCAGGTTCCCGCCAAGTCGGAGCAGGTGGTCGTCCATGCCCCGGAGGCTTCGGGACCGAAAGATTCCAAAGGCCGAGCGGTGCTCAAACCGCTGGCCCGCAAAGGCACAAAGCTGACCGTGGTCGGCATGGTGTTGCTCGGCGTCACCGTCATGGGGCTCGCGGGCGGCGCGATCGGACTGCGGATCGCTTATCCGCCGGTCAAGGTCGAAGTGCGAAAGGCGCAAGCGGGCCGCCCCGCCATCATGCGCGACATTCGCCAAGTGCCGCTCCACTGGCTGGCGCTCGGCGCCGTTGTGCTGGCCCCGGGCCTGTGCTGGGCCGGCTACGCGTTTCTGCGCGACGATGAGCTCGAACCGATGTCGGGCCGCGAGCTGTGGACGCGGCTCGCCATTTGTTCGGTCGTGTATGCGGCTTTGTGGGGCGGCTATTACGCCGCGAAGGTTTCGCCCGTGATGGGATTGAAGCCGGGGCAAACGCCGGCGCCGGCGGTGATCGTGATCGCGTTGTTGCCGATGCTGTTGGTCGGTGGCGGTGTCGGTTTCGGTTCGCTGAACCTCTCGGTCAGTTCGGGCGCCGTCCATTACGGCTTTTATTTGGTTGTCACGGTGCTCCTCCGGTTGCTCATCGGATTGGGGCCGCTGTGACGCGGACCAGTCCGATGAGCCACGAATGGGCGACTCTGCCGGAGATTCGAGCGCTCGACCGGCGCCGCCAGTTCATCCGCATTCCTCCCGAGCAGGATGTTCCGCTCACGCCCCGCGTGAAGCGGCTGATCGACACGGCCGCCTTCCGGCGGCTCAGCCACATCAGCCAACTGGGGCTCGTCGCGCTCGTCTATCCGGCCGCGAACCACACGCGTTTCGAACATTCGCTGGGCGTCTACCGGCTGGCCCTGATCTACCTGCGGCAATTGGCCGAGGACCCGCGTTTCACCGCCACGATTGGGCCGCGGGACGCCGAATGCCTGATCGTGGCGGCCCTCCTGCACGACCTGGGCCACTGGCCGTTCTGCCACCCGATCGAGGACATCAAGCTTGACGATGTGCCGCGGCACGAGGCGTTCGCGCGGACCTACCTGGAAGAGTCCGAGCTCGCCGACCTGTTGCGAGGCGATTGGGGGCTTGAACCGGCCGACCTGCACGGACTGCTCGCTGAAAAGCGTCCCGACCCGCGTTCGCGGTTGCTGCGGAGCATTCTCTCCGGTCCGATCGACATCGACAAAATGGATTACTTGGCTCGCGACAGCCTGCATGCCGGCGTGCCGTACGGCCGGAATTTCGACCAGCAACGTCTTGTCGGCAGCCTCTGCTTGAAC
>JBIKVL010000848.1:0-2852 GCA_044356875.1 Pirellulaceae bacterium
CCGATTCCCGCGAGTTGGTCGGTGGCGACCTTGGCATCCTCCAACGCCTCGTGGATCGCGTTGAGGATGCGTTCCAGTCCCGCCTTGGAACCTTCATGCCCCTTGGTCTTTTTGCGTTCCCGCCCCAGCGCTTCGAAGCGGGCGTCGAACACGGTCGCCATCATCTTCGTGCCGCCAAGGTCGAATCCGACCCAATGCGTCTTTTCCCGAGCCATTCTCCGCTTCCAATTTGTGAAAAACGTGTGAATTCCGTGTTAATTTTCGTGGCGAGGTGGCGTCGGGAATAAAGAAACCCGCGCTCCGCGGGGCCTCTCGCCGGTCGCGGGCGCGGGTCGGAAAACCGCCGCGGTTCGCAAGCTGTGCGCGAACGCTCACTCGCGTTGGATAGGGGCGAATTTTAGCTTCTCGATCAATTTCACAATCTGCCCGTCCTGGCTAATGTAGCCGGACACCGCGCTGATCGCGTTGACAACCTCCTCGTACCGTAGGTTGTAGTCACACGCGAATTCAACCTCCGCCGTCTCCCGCAGGCTGCCAGCTCCCTGCTCATTGCCGAACTCGCCAATGATGTAGTGATGCAGATGGGTGAAGCTGTCAAAGCGGCGATCGCCGAGCGAGATGCCGGTCAATTGGCCGCCGGGCCCCGCCGAAAGCTTCAGTTTCATCGGCGGGAGGTCATCGGATGGCGCTCCCGCGCTCGCGGCCAATGGCATCTTGATGTTGAAGTCGCCTTCCTGCGAGGCGATCTTGAACGACATGATGAAGAAGATCAGCAGTTGGAACACGATGTCGATCATCGGCGTCATGTTCAGCTCGACCTTGGCTGGGACGCGGCTCTTAATCTTCATGGTCAAATCATCCCGGGAACGTTACGAGGCTATCGAATTCCTCGACATGGACGCCTACGGCAACGTCGATCTCAACGTCGACTTCGGCGTCAACGTCGACGTCAACGTGAACGTCAATTGCCGACTTCCTCTTTCGCTCGCAACGCGAACTTCTCGAACTTGTTCTTTTGGCACTCTTGGATCACTTCCTGCACTTTGCCGGTTTTGGCGTCCGAGTCGCCGCGGATGATCACCGTGGCGTCGGTCAGCTTTCGATTTTGCAGCGCCAGCGCGTCCTGTTCGCGCAGTAGATACGGTCGCAGGCCGGCAATCGCCACCTCGTCGCCGCCCACGATGACGGTCCCTTCGCGAGTCACATGCAGAGTGATCGGGAAGCTGACCGGTCCATCTGGCGGGCGCGCCAGTTCGCTGCCGGGCAGTTGAATCTTTTCGTTCTGGTCGGCGTCATTGAAATTGATGAGCACCATGAAGAACGCGATTAGCTGGAACACCATGTCGATCATCGCCGTGAAGTCGCCTTCCATCACGTCGGACGAACCTTTCTTACAAATCCCCACAGGATTCTCCTCTCCGGCACCACTGAGATCCTCACCACCATCGCTGAGTTAGCTCGGTGGTGGTTGACAACTCCGCGATTCGCCCGTCGCAGAACTCGGAACTATGGCTTCTTGCCAGGCAGCAACTTCGAGAATTCCTGCAACAGATTTTCGCCGTTGAGGCCGGTCTCGAACATCAGACGCATGGCGTAGTTCTTCTGCAGGTTGAACACCATGAGTGCCGGGATCGCGATGACAAGTCCGGCGAGCGTCGTGACGAGGGCCATCGAAATACCAGTCGCCAGTTCCGACGGCTTGGGCGTCGTGGCGCTGGACGCGATAACGCTAAAGGACGCGACCATCCCGTCAACGGTACCGAGCAGTCCGACCATCGGCGCGATCGTGCCAATGAGCGCCATGTAGCCCAGTCGGTGTTCCATCCGCATGTTTTCGTCTTCGCCGACTTCGGTCATCGCCTTCATGCCGGCGTCGAATCCGCCCTGGATTTTTTCCACGCCCGCCGCCAAGCACTTGCCGAGGATCGAGGGATCGTTCTTCGCCAATTCGTAAGCGGCCTGCATTTGTTTCTCGTTGACTTGAGCTTCAAACGCCTCCACTAGCTGCAGCGGGCAGATGTTGGCCCGCCGAATTTGCAGGATGTTCATGATCAGTAGGGTGAAGAACGCGAACGAGAGAATCAAAAAAGCGACCGTGTAGCGGAAACCGAGCGCCTCGTAAGTCCACCGCAGATAGCTTTTCTGGGCCGCCGGCGTCTCTGCCGGGGCGGCGGGTGCGGCGGGTGCGGGAGCCGCTGGGGCGGCCGCCGCCGGCGCCTCCGGCGCGGCTTCTTCTTGAGCCGCGACCCGTGGTTGCGGGAACACCCCCATCATAGGCAAGGCGAACAGCGCCGCGAACACGCCCACGGCCAGCAACACACCAAACAAAGCTCGAACGCGACGCATAGGTGACTCCAGGATCGTCAAAAGCAATCTGTTTGCGGTAAGGTCGGAATTGTAATTGCAACCAACGGAAAAGTTAAGAAAGCTACGCGCCCTTGGCCCAGGTGCTGCCGCTGTAGCGTTCCTTCAGGAGATTGCGGGCGGCCACGGCCCGATCGGATTTGTTCACCGCCGCCCACAGCTTCGAGAGGTGGAACAACGCCTCCGCGTGCGATTCGCCGTCGGCGTTGAACAACAGATCCACATGCAAGAACGCCATCAACGCCTCTTTGGTGCGGTTCGCTTTGAGGTGGCAGTTGCCGAGCGCCGTGTAGACGCGGGCGAACAGCGCCGTGTCTTTCGGGTCATTGTTCTTTATCAGGTCCTCGAGCGCCTTGACGCCTTCCTCGGCTTGGCCGGTCTCCGATTGGCAGAACGCCTTGCCAACCTGGGCGAACTGCTTCTGGCGGTTGGCTTCCGGGGTGTTTTCTCCCATGCCGATGATCGCTTCGTATTTCACGAGCGCTTCG
>JBIKVL010000849.1:0-2851 GCA_044356875.1 Pirellulaceae bacterium
GAGTGATCCGCACGGTGAAGAAGTACACGAATTTGGAGTTGGTGGCCGAGTGGCGCCATCTCAAGGCGGCGGGCAACTCGGGGATTTTCCTATGGGCGCTCGACGAGCCGTTGATGTCGCTCAAGCCCGGCCAGTTGCCGCACGGGATCGAGGTGCAGGTGTTGGATCTGGGATACAAGGATCAATACGAGAAGTCGACGGGCAAGAAGGCTGATTGGTTCACGACCCACGGCGATGTATTTCCAGTAGGGGCGGCGAAGATGACGCCGTTTCCGCCGACAGCGCCCCGTGGCAGCCGCGCCTTCCCCAAGAAGGAACTGTCGAAAGGCGTGAACGAATGGAACCACTACTACGTCCGGGCGATCAACGGCGAGGTTCGCTTGTGGGTGAACGGCGAGGAAGTCACAGGCGGAACTGCTTGCGATCCGCGGACGGGCTATCTCTGCCTGGAATCGGAAGGCTCGCCGGTTGAATTCCGCAATCTGCGGATCCGCGAACTGCCCTAGGCGGCGCTTCGCAGCTTCTTTTTTTGTTTAGCGCTAATACCGTTCAATTAGCGTTAAGTCACTGTTGCTCTGAAGCTTGCGTCTGCTGAAACAGGGAAGGATAAAGACGCTCGGATTCACCCCAAGTTAAGAACAGTTGTACCTGTTGGCCGAAGGCCAACTTCAACGTAGCCTGGGGCAACGCCCCAGGTGGGCCAGGCAACACACCCTGGGAAAACGCGAGTTACCGAAACACCTACCTTTGGTTGGCTGAAGGCCAACCTCAACCCATAGTGTCGCTTCAAAAGGGCCCATGTTGCAGCAATTCATTGAATCTCGCCAATCCCTCCCATTGGCGATGGTGAGGTTGGCTTTCAGCCAACCAATTGTGATGGGGCGGTCACGCGTCCTAGGGCGTTGCCCTAGGCTACGGTGAGATTGGCCTTCGGCCAAAGAATCGGCAACGATTGACCGCCCGTGAAAACGTGCCGTAGCACTGCAGACGATCGGGTTCCAACCGCCCCGCGAAACCGCGACGCAAACTTATATCCCGCATTTGTTTACGGAATATTGAACGGTATTGGCGGTAAACGAGGGCGGCTTTTTTCGTTTACCGCCAAGCCGAAGGCGCTGGCTCGGGTGGCGCCCGGAATTGGCACCGCGTCACTGAGCGGGTTGGAGGGCGAGCCATCGCCTACGGCTCGGCGGTAAACGACGGCGGCGGTAAACGATCTCTTTTCCCCCTTGAATTTCGCCGGGGGATTGGCCATGATGCTCGGCTTCTACGAGCGGAATTTGAAGGAGATATTGGGGCATGTCGCGTCACACTCGTCCCAAGGCCCGTGTCAACCGTCGCCTTGGCGTGCTGATTTACGAGAGTTCGGGAGCTAAGCGGGCGTCGGAACGGCGCGAAAATCCGCCAGGCATGCACACCCGCCCCAAGCGGACGTCGAACTACGGCACCGCGCTGTATGCCAAGCAGCGAATCAAGCATTACTATGGCCTGGGCGAGCGTCAATTGCGTCGGATGTTCGACGAAGCCTCGCGGCTTAAAGGCAACACGGGCGAAAACCTGTTGATCCTGTGCGAACGCCGGCTGGATAACGTCGTCCGCCGCGCTGGGTTCACCAAGACCCGCCCGCAAGCTCGCCAGGGCATTGTTCACGGCCACTTCCAGGTGAACGGCATCAAGGTCACCAAGCCGTCGTACATTTTGCGACCTGGCGACGTGATTACCGTCCGCCCACGCGAAAATCTGCTGAACTTCTACCGCGTGCTGGCGGAGACCGCGCAGACGCAGCCCATGGACTGGGTCACGTTCGATCCGGAAACGCTCCGTGCCTCCGTGCAAGGCAAGCCCGGTCCGAACGATGTTAGCGTGCCGATGGACTACAACGCCGGCATGGTCAACATGATCGTCGAATTCCTGTCCCGTTAGAGCATTCTCCTCATGCACTCGCAACTTGTCGTGTTGGGCGGTGGACCGGGTGGGTACGCCGCCGCGTTCTTGGCAGCGGACGAAGGACTGCAGGTCACGTTGGTCGAGGCTGAACCGCGTTTGGGCGGCACCTGCTTGCTCCGCGGATGCATTCCTTCCAAAGCGCTTCTGCACGTGGCACGCGTGATCTCCGAGGTCCACGAACTGCAACACGACTGGGGCGTCGAGTTTTCGTCGCCGACGATTAGCATCGACAAGCTGCGGGCGCGAAAAGACAAGGTGATCGAAACGCTCTCGGGCGGTCTCAAACAGCTCGCCAAGCGTCGCAACGTGACCGTCATCCAAGCCAAAGGCGTCTTCGAAAACTCGACGACGCTGCGATTGGAAGGCGGCCATGAATCGATTCCGGAAGGCGGCAAGCTCACCTTCGACCGCTGCATTCTGGCCACCGGCTCAACGCCGTCGATGCCCCCGAATTTCCAAATCGGTTCGGATCGCGTCATGGATTCGACCGGCGCGCTCAACCTGGTCGATATCCCGCAGTCCTTGCTGGTGATCGGTGGCGGTTACATCGGCCTGGAAATGGGCACGGTGTACGCTAATCTCGGTACGAAGGTCAGCGTGGTCGAACTGACGGACGGGTTGCTGCCCGGGGCCGACCGCGACCTCGTCAAGCCGCTGCAGAAGAACCTGCAAAAGCTGTTCGAAGACCGGATTTTCCTGAATACCAAAGTTGGTTCGATCGGTCTCCGCGACAACACGGTCGAGGTGGCGTTCGAGGGGCCGGCGAAGTTCGGCGTCGAACGTTACGACCGCGTGTTGGTGTCGGTGGGACGCCGTCCCAATAGCCGCGGCATCGGTCTCGAAAACACTCGCGTTGAAGTCAATCAACGCGGCTTCGCGGTCTGCGACAAGCAGCAACGCACGG
>JBIKVL010000850.1:0-2846 GCA_044356875.1 Pirellulaceae bacterium
TACAGGTTCGTGGCCCGTGACCACTTTTGTGACGGAAAACATTTTGCAAGGACAAGAGGATCAGGTCTCAAAAGAAAAAGGGGGTCAGGACTCTTTTATTGAGAACGGAACAGATTCCTGACCCATTTCCCGCGTCCATATCGCCCTTGAGCTCTTCCACCCATGGGAGCTTGTCCGCCGGCGGCACGAAGGCACGAAGCGGCACGCAGATGTCCCAGCCTTGAAAGGCTGGGCTAATATCGGTCGTCGCTTCGCGACTACAGGTTCGTGGCCCGTGACCTTTCTCGTGACGGAAACACAGCATCATGTGCCGGGCATCGGTTGCTCTCGGCCACCAACAAACCGCTGGCTACGGTGTACGTGAAGGTCCACACGCGCGTGGCGCCGTGCGGATTCGCTCGCTCCTTCGCGATTGCGCGCGGCGGCGACCGCCGGGGACTCGTGGAGGTTCGTTTTTCGCCCGGTCCATCCATGGGCATGGCTTTTGCTACTCATTCGCTCCGATGGAAGACGTTGCCAGCGTTTGAGGCACAGGTCAGGCAATCTTAGGAAAGGGCGGGTGCGTTATGAAACTCAGCGAAATGTTCCACACCCAGGTGACCACCGTTGGCCCCCAGGACACAGTGCGGGCGGCGGTCGCGAAAATGAAGCATGACAATGTCGGCGCGGTCGTGGTGACCGAGAACGGCAAGGTGGTCGGTATTCTGACGGATCGGGACGTGGCGCTCAAAGTGACGCTTGGACCCGCCACCGCCGACTCGCCCGTCGCCGATCTCATGACCCGCAGCGTCGTCACGATCTGGGACGACCAGGGCGTCTTCAACGCGACGCAATACGTGCGCGGCCACAAGGTCCGCCGCTTGCCAATCATCGAACGCGATGGCCGACTCGTCGGGATGCTCGCCGCCGACGACCTATTCGGGTTGCTCGCCCGCGAGCTGCTCAACGCCGCCGAAGGGCTCGAACCGGCCATCGGCGCCAAGGTCTGATTTGGCTGGGCTCGGCGGAACTTGGCCCGGCTGGACTCGGCTTGGCTCGGCTGGGCTGGGCGGGGCTCGGCTGAGCTCAGCTAGGCTCGGCTGGGCCGGCAGCGGCGGGAAGGGGGGACCTGCGAAGACTCGCGTTCCCGCCCCGCACCGCCCCGCTCCGCGCCGCCCCGCTCCGCGCCACGATTCCCTTTCCGCCATCAACGCGAACTGTCGCGAACCGCCTGGAACCGCCGCGAACCGCCTGGAATTCAACCGGGCGGCCAACTCAAGCCGCGGCCTCCGAGCAGGTGGAAGTGCAGATGGGGGACGGACTGTCCTCCTTGGCGGCCGATGTTCGTGACCACTCGATAGCCGTCGGCCAAGCCTTCCGCTTGGGCAAGTCGTCGGATCACGAGGAACAGGTGGCCGATGAGCGGACCGTCGGCGTCTTCCACGTGGTCGATCGACACGATTTCCTTTTTGGGAATCACCAGGATGTGGGTCGGCGCTTGGGGTTGGATGTCGCGGAACGCCAAACAGTGTTCGTCTTCGTGAAGGATCTGGGCTGGGATTTCGCGATCGATGATTCGCTTGAAAATGGTTTTTCCGCTCATCGCCATTTTTCCGTGAAAAAAGACTGGAGTGCCGTCGCGGGCTGTGCCGATTATCCGGCGAGAAGTGTAACCTCCCCGGAGTTCGGTTCGATGGGGCATCGCCGGATACCGTCATGTTCGCCCGCAGGCTCGCCCGGCTCGACCTGCGCCCCGAATTTCAAAATCGCGGCGTTTGCCCGGGTGCTGCTGGCGACGGTGGCCGTTTGCTCGGCGGGTGGCGTCGCCGCCCAAGATGTCTATGTCGAACAAAACGGGGTGCTATTTCGGGAACAGCGCTACGTCGAGCGTCGTCCTGTGACCAGTTGGCAGTGGGAAGAGCGGCAGGAGATCGTCTACCGCGAAGAGTTCGTGACGACGTTTCGCGAGGATCGGCAGACGATCCAAGTTCCGGTCGCGGTCGCCAATCCCAATGGCGGTCCGCCGTGGCAGCGATACGAACTGCGGACGCAAATTGTCCGGTCCCCCGTGGTCACTCGCCAAATGGTTCCCGAGACGCGCACCGTCCGCGTGCCCGTCCGGAAGCTGGGCTTTGTCGGCGAGGAACGGGTGGCTCGCGTTCCCCTGGGACCCGCGCCGAGCGCGGTGGGCTATTCGCCTAATGGCATGCCAGGCGCGCCGGGCATGCCGGGTGTGCCTGGCGGCATGGGCGGTGTCGGCAGCGGACCGGCCACGATGCCGCCGCAGACCGCGCGGCGTCCCTGGAAGGGGATGGCGGTCAGTGGTTTTGACCCGACGCTAAATCGCTGGTGACGGCCAATTCGGCGGTCGCTTCGGGCTTGGCCGTGCGGCGTCGAGTGCGGCGGGCGGCCTTCGCGACGCTCCACTCCTTCGTGAGCGACTCGAACACTTCAGGCGATTCGTAGCGGATGATATGCTTGCCTTCCGGCATCGGGCCTACGAGCCCGCGGAACACGGGCAGGCCACGCAATTCCAAGTCCGTGCTGCAATCGTCCACGCCAATCTGGATATGCGATTGCAGGATGAAATCGGAGGCTGGAAAGTCGCGAATCCGCAAGCCGCCGTCGGGGCCTCGGGTGACGATTCGATAGGTGGTCTTGGCCATGAGCCGCTCTCGTCGCGAAGGTGCCGAAACACGGTACAAATCACAGGGAACTTGAAGCTGAAGCAAGCTTCGCTGACGGTATCGGCCGCCCAATCGCCAGACTCTGACACATTCCTTCGCCTGTCCCCTAACCGTCCGAATCTTCACTTCCCCATCAATCGCGCCAACAACCACATTCCGCGTGACAGAACGCCGCGCGTT
>JBIKVL010000851.1:0-2845 GCA_044356875.1 Pirellulaceae bacterium
GACTCGTTCCGCCACATACGGTAAGCAACGATGCAGGCTACGGCCGCTTGGCACGACGCCTGCTTGCCGTCACGCAAGACCTGGCCCAGAAAACCCCAGACCACGACGGCCGTCGAATAGATGTGGCGTTCACCGAACAGGTTGCCATACTTGGCGAACACTCGCTCGATACGTTCTGCCGAAAGGACGCTGGCAGAGGGCAGACCTGGCGCGGCCAAAAACGCCGACGCCACTTGCTGAAAACTGCTACCGCCACCGCTCGCAGGATCTGGTAAGCTAGCCATGAGAAAACCCTCCTTGGTCTCTGTGCAGCAGATCTGCCAAGGAGGGTTCACATATGTATCCAAGGATGGCATTACAGCTCAATACCAGCCCCAGATCGTACGGATTTTACAAAATTTTTCGTCCGGTCCTAGGCCAGGTTGCGCGCCGAGGATGCGGCGACAGTGCCATTCAGTCCTGACACCTTTTATTCTCCGAATGTCTTCTTGATCGCCGACAAGTCGATGCCGCGCAGCGCGATCACCTTGACTGGCGATGAGTGCCCGCTCTCGATCTGAATGTCGCCCGGGCTAATCCCGAGTTTTCTTGATAATAGCTCCACGACCGCTTCGTTGGCCTTGCCACGCTCCGGCGCCGCCGCCACCTTGATCTTCAATGCCTCCCCGAGCCACCCCACGATCTGGTCGCGAGACGATCCTGGCACAACTTTGACGGTGATCCGAGTGGAAGGTTGGGTTGGGACGGTCATAGGCTGTGTCGATCCGGCGGTTGAGCTACTTTTCTGTGTTCGTTTCAAGGTTCTTATTATTGGTATATTTCTTTAAAATGTCTTAATTGTCCTATCGATCTTGTTGTTCTTACCCAACCCGACGCTTCGGCGCCGCTAGCGAAAATCGCGGGACTTGGGCTTGATCGGCGCGGTTTTGGCAAGCGTCGCCGAAAGATCCTCGATGCGGTTCGCCACCACATGCGTGACCGACTGGTGCCGTTCCAGCTTGCCCTGCACAATCCACGCCGGACTGCGCCGCGCGACCGTGTAAAACAGCTCCCAGATCGACTGGCGGACAACAATATTGGCGATTCCCGTTTCATCCTCAAGGGTCACGAAGGTGATGCCCTTGGCGGTCGAGGGACGTTGCCGCAACAAGACCAAGCCTCCGACGCGGACATACGAATTGGGCACGCCGCTCGACAGTTCCCGAGCCATCCGCACGCCAGCGCCGCGGAGCATCTCCCGGAAAAACGACAAAGGATGCGCCTTCAGCGAAAAACCGGCGGCGCGATAATCGGCGAAGACCTGTTCCACCAGCGGCAAAGGCGGCAATTCGGGCGTTTCCTCGTCGTCGTCGCAGTCCGCAAAGAGGGGACGACACGCCTTGGACCGGTCTTGTCCCAGCGATTTCCACAGCGCCGCTCGACGGTCCAGTTCCAACGATTGGAAAACATCGGCGTCCGAAAGCTTCGCCAGCAACGCCGCGCTAAGCCCTGACCGCTGGGCCAGCTCGTCAAACGACCGGAACCGGCCCGCCCCTCGCGCCGCAACCAAACGTTCGATCTCCTTGCGAGGCAGGCCGCCCAGCAAGCGAAAGCCAAGCCTGATCGCCGGCGCGGAAACCGCGGCGTCGCCATCGGTTTCCAGCGTGCAATCCCAATCGCTCGCGTTCACGTCGACCGGCCGAACCCGGACGCCATGCTCGCGGGCGTCCCGCACCAGTTGAGCCGGGTTGTAAAAACCCATCGGCTGGCTATTGAGCAACGCGGCGACGAACGCCGCCGGGTAGTGCCTTTTCAGCCACGCCGACACGTACACCAACAACGCGAAGCTCGCGGCGTGCGACTCCGGAAAGCCGTACTCGCCGAACCCGCGAATCTGCTGAAAAACCTGTTCGGCGAACAACTGGCCCAAGCCGCGGGCTTGCATGCCGGCGAGCAGTTTCCTGCGGAACTGATCGATCACTCCTGGACGCCGCCAAGCGCCCATCGCGCGGCGCAATTGGTCGGCCTCGCCGGGCGTAAACCCCGCCGCCACCACCGCCAGCCGCATCGCCTGCTCCTGGAACAGCGGCACTCCCAGCGTTTTGTCGAGCACCGCTCGGATCTCGTCGTTCGGGTAGGACGGCGTCTCCTCGCCATTGCGCCGCCGCAAGTACGGATGCACCATCTGGCCCTGGATCGGCCCGGGCCGCACGATGGCGACTTCAATCACCAAATCGTAAAAGCGCCGCGGACGCAGCCGCGGCAACATGCTCATCTGCGCCCGGCTCTCAATCTGGAACACCCCCATCGTATCGGCCTGGCAAATCATGTCGTACACCCGAGGATCCTCGGCCGGGATATTGGCCAGCGTCAGCCGACGGCCCGACCCCTGTTCGATCAAGCCGAAACATTTGCGGATCGCGGTCAACATCCCCAGGCAGAGGCAATCGACCTTGAGAATCCCCAACTCATCGAGGTCGTTCTTGTCCCATTGCAAGATCGTGCGGCCCTCCATCGCCGCGTTCTCGATTGGCGCGAGTTCGCAGAGCGGCCCGCGAGTGATCACCATCCCGCCCACATGCTGCGAAAGATGCCGCGGAAAGCCAATGATCTGGTCCACCGACTCGATCAACCGCGCGCCCAGCGGCGAATCGGGCTCGATCCCGACCTGCTCGCAACGCTCCGCCAACCGCTCTTCGCGCCGGTACCCCTCCACCTGCTTCGCCAACGCGTCGACGCGATCGAGCGACATGCCGAGCGCTTTGCCCACATCCCGGACCGCGCTGCGGGCGCAGTAGGTGATGACCACAGCCGCCAACCCCGCGCGATCGCGGCCATACTTCGCGTACAAGTATTGCAACACCTC
>JBIKVL010000852.1:0-2844 GCA_044356875.1 Pirellulaceae bacterium
GTGTCAGCCCGTGCGCGCCGCCCAAACCTACGGCCTGCGAGAGCAAATCATGCGGCCCCTCGCCGTTCTCACGCCCCAACTGGAACGTCGCGACCCGCGTCGAATCGCTCAGGAAAGCCAAGTAAATCAGTTCGTACATCGTCTGGAAGTACAGCCGCGCCTCTTTCGGCTCGGCGTCCAAATGCAGATTGCGGGTGTCCACCACCGGCGCCGGCGTCTCGATCCACCGCTGCGCCTTCGCCAACTTCAGTTCCGTGTCGCGGACCGCGTCCAAGTACTGCTTCAGCGTCTCTTGATCGCGGCCGGACAGTTGCCGTCCCAGCGAACGCGTGTTTTCAATGAGCAGGTCGAGCGCGCTCTTGCTCCGCGCCAGCCGTTCCGCCGCGTCTTTGCCGCTGGTCACGAACAACATGTCGAAGATCTGCTTCGGCTTGTTCATCGCCGGAATCGGCCGGCCTTCGCGATTGAACGACTGGGTCTGCGCGCCACGCGGACCGCCAACGCCGCCGTTCGTCGACAGCACCAGCGACGCATGCCGCGTCGACTCGCCGATGTGCTCGGCGATCACTTGGTCCAGCGAGATCGTGTTCTTATAAGGACCATGCCCGCCAATCGGCGCGGCGGTTAAATATTGGTCGGCGTTCGAATGGCCATGGACGTTCCGCGCCGCCGGATGCGACAACCCCGAGTAAATCGTGATCTCGCTGCGAAGCGGTTCGAGCACATCAAGCACTTTCGTCAGCTGGAAATCCTTTTCGCCACCGCGGGGGAACCAGCTCCAATCGTTCCACGCCGGATCCGATTTCAGCGGCAACCCCACGCCGTCCGGATGGTAGACGCTCAAGAACCGCCGCGGCACGTCGGTCGCGGTCGGCGCGGCGACCGAGAACGATTCCAACCACGGCAACGCGAGCGCCAAACCGGCTCCGCGCAAGAACGTCCGACGACCTAGCTGCATAGACTTGGGGTTCATGATCGGTTTCCTAGCGTCTGGTTCGCTTACTTCGCGTTGAAAAGGTGGCTACGGGCAATCAGCTCCACGAGGTCGCCAAGACCATCGTTGCTTCGCCGAAACTCGGCGGTCAAGTTCTCCAAATCGGCCCGGTCGGCGAACGTCAGCGGCCGCCCTAGGGCATACGCCACCAGCTTCCGCGTGATCGCGCTGGCGAATTGGTCTTGTCGGTCGGCCAACAGGTACTGCTTGAGCCCATCGATTCCGGCCAGCGTCTGGCGGTTATACAGTTCCGACGTGGCGTCGACCGGCTGGTTTTTGATCGAGGTTCGAAACGCCCCAAGCGCGTCGTAGTTTTCGAACGCGATCCCCCACGGGTCGATCCGCGAATGGCAGGAAATACAGGCCGCTTTGTTCCGATGGTCCGCGATCCGCTCCTTGAGCGTCATCTTTAGGATCTCCGGGTCCGCCAGATCGACCTGCGGAACGTTCGGCGGCGGTGGCGGCGGCGGATCGTCCAGAATCCGCTTCAACATCCACACCCCGCGTTTCAGCGGATGGGAATCCTTGCCGTCCGAGTTCATCGTCATCGCCACCGCCGAGGTCAGCAGCCCGCCCCGATTCGCTTGACTGGAAATCGGAACCGCTCGGAATTGCGGGCCGTAAACCTTCGGAATCCGATAGTGCGCGGCGAGTCGCTCGTTGACGACCGCATAGTCGGAATGCAAAAAGTCGAGCACGCTCCGGTTGTGCCGCAACACCTCCTCAAAGAACGCGATCGGCTCCTCGACCATCGACTCGCGTAGCGAGTTATCCGTGACATGGGTCACGCTGTCCATCCGCTCCAACCCCAGCCATTGCTCGACGAAATGGCGGGCGAACCGCTGCGACCGCGGATCGGCGAGCATGCGGGCAATCTGCGCGTCGAGCACCTGCGGCTCCCGCAGTTTCCGCTGCTCCGCACACTTCAGCAGCTCGTCATCGGGAAGGCTGCACCATAGGAAGATCGCCAGCCGACTGGCGAACTCGAAGTCGCTGATCTGAGTTGACGCTTCTTTCGCCGACGATCCCTTAGCCGCTGGTTCCTTCGCCGCCGTTTCTCGTGCCGCCGGTTCCTGCTCGCCGGAATTGTCGGCCACTGTCCGTTGCGTCAGGTACAGGAATTCCGGGGTCGCGAGCGTGGTCGCCAGCACTTCGACCATCGCTTCTTCGAACGTCGCGAACTCCGGCCGATACTTCGCGAACAGCGCCATCCAAGGATCGATGTCCCGCCCTGTCACCGGTCGGCGCCACACTCGACGCAGGAAGCGTTCGAGCACCGCGCGGCCGTAGGCGTCCTCGTTCGCCTTGTTTTCGTAAGCGAAGAAAATGTCGGTATGGGTTTTGGGCGGCCACTGTTCGTAGAACGGCGCGCTGATCTCGATATGGTCGATCAGCAGCTGTAGCGGCTCGTCGCCGCGTCCCGAGCTCGAAACATTCTGGATATGTAGGAACTCGTCGCGCCGCGGGAAGGTGGTGGCGAGCTTGCGGAACGGGTTCCGCTGGATATCGCTGAGCGGGATATCGAAGTGGATGAACTCGGGGTTTTCCGCCGACGCGGTGACCGGGATGTCCCGCTCGCTGATGACCTGCGAGAAGTTGGCGTTGTTGCTCGTGTGGGCACTGAAGGTCAGCCGCAGGCTGGCATACTCGTCGGGGTGCATCGTCGACCGACCAACGCGAATACGGACCCGCATGACGCCGTCATCCGGCAAGAAGCGATCCAGATCCAGTTTCAATTCGGCGGACCGCGGCAGGATCAGCGCGACCGGCGACGCGGGCGGCGTTTGGCCCGCGACCGCATCGGGCCGAGGCATCGGCTTGGCGCCAATAAACGGGGCGTGAACGCCCGT
>JBIKVL010000853.1:0-2840 GCA_044356875.1 Pirellulaceae bacterium
GGCATGAAACAACGGCTGTGCCTCGCCAAGACGCTGGTCCACGATCCGCCCGTGTTGATCCTGGACGAACCGACCAGCGGGCTCGATCCGCGGGCCCGCATCGAAGTGAAAGCGCTGCTCAAGGAATTGCGGCGCATGGGCAAAACGGTGCTCATTTCCAGCCACATCCTGTCCGAGCTCGCCGACACCTGCACGACCATCGGGATCATCGAACGCGGCCAACTGCTGATGCACGGGCCGATCCAGGAGGTCTATCGGCGGATCCGCGGCAATCGGCTCGTGGAGGTGAAATTCATCAGCGGCCAGGATGTCGGCCTCTCGGTGATTCGCAGCAATCCGGCGACTCGCAATGTGACGGTCGACGAAGGCTCGGTCACGATCGAGCTCGACACCGACGACGCCGGCGTCGCGCATCTACTACGGCTGATGCTGAGCCAAGGCGTGGAGATCCGCAGCTACGCCGACAAAGATCCAACGCTGGAAGACGTGTTCATGCTCGTCACCAAGGGCTTGGTGACTTAAACGACAACGCCGGCTCGCAAGTCGCCGAACCACTAGCCGCGGCTTGGAAATCGCCACGCCTAATCGTCTAGCCTGGCGCATTCATCCGTGGTCATCCGCGTCATCCGTGGTTCAACCCTCCGTGGTTCAACCCTCCGTGGTTCAACCCGCGCGGTTCATCCTGCGTGATTCATCCCTCTAGGCCGCTTCGTGCTGCTGCACTCGCCAGCGGAGGAACGAATCCAGGAAGCCTTGGATATCGCCATCCAACACGTCATGGAACTGGGTGGACGAGTAGCCCGTGCGGGCGTCTTTGACCCGTTGGTCGGGATGTAGGAAGTAGTTGCGGATCTGCGAGCCGAACCCGGTCCGCGCTTGGCTCTTGTACTTTTCGGCGTCCTGGGCTTCGCGTTTTTCCTCTTCGGCCCGCACCATCCGCGCCCGCAACATCTTCCAGGCGAACGCCCGGTTCTTATGTTGGCTGCGTTCGTTCTGACACTGCACGACGATGCCGGTCGGAATGTGAGTCAGCCGAATCGCGCTGCTGGTCTTGTTCACGTGCTGGCCGCCCGCGCCGCTGGCCCGGAACACGTCCTCGCGCACGTCCGCTTCGTCGATCTCGACCTTGATGCTGTCGTCGATCTCTGGCGAGACATCGATCGCCGCGAAGCTCGTTTGCCGCTTGCCTTCCGCGTTGAAAGGACTGATCCGCACCAGCCGATGGATACCCATTTCGCCCTTAAGGTAGCCGTAGGCCATCGGCCCGCGGATCGCGAGCGTTACGCTTTGAATGCCCGCCACATCGTCGGGGACGCGGTCCAGGATTTCGATCGAGTAGTCGTTCTTTTGAGCCCACTGCGAATACATTCGCTGCAGCATCTCGGCCCAATCGTTGGCGTCCGTCCCGCCATCCCGCGCATGGATGCTCATGATCGCGCCGGCCCCGTCGTGGGGACCGTTGAGCAACGCGCGGAGCTCAAGTTCGTTGAGCGTCGCCTCGATGCGTTCGATTTCGAGCCGCACGTCGCCCTCGGCCGACGGATCATCCCCCGCTAGCTCCATCAAGCCGTCCAGGTCGGCGGCGGCCGCGAGGGAATCTTCGAGCGGCTTGAGGATGAGCCGCAGCGACTTCAATTCGCCGACGACCCCTTGCGCGCGTTCCTGGTTGTCCCAGAAACCGGGCCGCATCATTCGATCTTCAAGTTCCGACAGAGAGCGTTTTTTAGACTCGAGGTCAAAGACTGTCTCGCAGCTGCACCAGCCGACGATGAATCACTTCCGCCCGATTCTTCAAATCCGCATCCATAGTTCAACTCCGTGTGGCGAAATCGTATCCCAACACGCTCGCCTTGGGAACCGGCTGACATCGCGAACCGCGTCACACGGCCCAGTCGTAGCGGTCGCGGAGGGCGTCGGCGACGACGGTGGTCAACTGCGCTTTGCGGAACGGTTTGGCGAGCACGTAGAACACGTCGGCCGCCCGCGCCTCGCGGACAATGGTGTCGTCGAGCCCCGCCGAAAGCAGAATCCACGGGATGGAAAACCGCGAGTCGCGAACCGTTCGCGCCAGTTCCAACCCCGTACAGTGCGGCATGTGGAAGTCCAGCAGCATCAGATGGACGATCTCGCTGCGGACGATCCGCAGAGCCTCGTCGCCATCGGAGGCCAGCAGCGTCCGATAGCCCCGCGGGGCCAGCACGTCCCGCAGAGTCTCGCGGAATCCCGCGTCGTCGTCGGCAATCAGCAGGGAGGGAGAGTCGACCAACATGGCGTATACCGTCCGAACCGAACCTGAAACCTAGAACATTTTTAACAATAATTCCCCGGCCGAATCAAGGCAATTGTGACCCGTTGCGGACGAACTAGCTGTTCCTATACTACTGGCGGTTGGGACCGGTGGGTTTCCAGGCGAAAGGCAGGAGTGCGGTGTCCGAATCAACTTCGTCGCAGTCGTTCGTCGCTCGCAATGAATTCCTCATTCGCCGCCTGTTTTCGCTCTGCGGACTCGTTCCGGTCGGGGCGTACATGGTGGTGCATCTAATCACCAACTGCAGCCTGTTGGCGGGCCCCGCGAACTTCCAGCGGGCCGTCAACCTGATCCATAGCCTCGGCCCCGTGCTGCCGATCGTCGAGTGGACATTCATCTTCCTGCCGATCATTTTCCATGCGGTCATGGGCGTGGTGATCATCCGCGGCGGGTTGCCCAACACGGGCAGTTACAACTACGGCAGCAACTGGCGGTATTCGCTCCAACGCGCCTCCGGTCTCGTGGCCCTCGTGTTCATTTTCGCCCACGTGTTCCACCTGCATGGCTGGTTCCATTTCCCGGCGTGGCTCGA
>JBIKVL010000855.1:0-2839 GCA_044356875.1 Pirellulaceae bacterium
CCAAGTCGGCCACCAAATTGCTTCAATGGGGCCGCGACTTGATAGTCGCGGAAACCCGTGGCAAACCATACAACGACAACCATTGACCCGCAGCTTCAATGGGGCCGCGACTTGATAGTCGCGGAAACTGGCTTTCCGCAAGTTCTTTCTGGGAAAGGACCGCCAACGACGATTGCGAGCGATCCGGGTTGGATCACGGGGTGTGCGCTCGATGCTGGTGTTGCGGTTGTCATAAAGCGAATGATAGCCGAGACTTAAATTTTCGCGAGAGGGGGGCGGGGTTTTCTCCGCACCTCGCCGCTCGCAATGGTCTTCTCCGAACAACTTGGCCTCCTATCGAGCTTCCCGGAGCCGGAACTCGCGCTTCTCGGAGCCGAAATTCTCCGGGCAACCCACCGGAGACTCCGGCAAGATCACCACGCGGCACGATGATCGACTCGCGCCGAGCGTGACGACTATCGCGGACGACGCTTTTTGGCCACTCGGCGTGAGGCCCACTGCGCGAGCGCCGCTCCGGAAACACAAGCAATCCGCAGCGGGCAGCCCTCCTATCACGAGATCCAGTCCGGCCTTACCTCGTTACGAATACCGGGTAGTCGCTCATTTCGCCAGCGATGAAACGGGCCAGCAAGCGAGTTTGCACCTCGAGCAACCGCCGGTAACTCACTCGGTAGCCGAAGAGCGGGTGCGTCACCAAGGCATCCATCCGCTGCTCGTACGCACGAAAGAACGAGCGCCGGCCCGCCGCCGTCAAGTTGACCGCGTCGCCGGCGCGGACGAAATCGCCAGGGGTCACCATCCGCGTGTTGATCGCTGTGAGAACGGCCGAGTCGGCGATGAGCGGCCGGAACGGTTCCATCAGGTCGACCGCCAAGGCCGCTCGACCAAATCGCGGTTGATGCAGAAAACCCAAATAGGGATCGAAGCCGACCGCATGGCAAACGATCGTCAAATCCTTGGCCAGTAGACTGTAGGCCAACGACAGCATCGCGTTCACCGGGTCTCGCGGCGGCCGCCGGTTCCGATTCGTGAAGTCGAATGGCATTGTGTCGGTGGACGCCGGGCGTTTCGCCGGCGCGCCACCGGTCGTCTCGCCGGTCGCGCTGCCGCCACTGGTCGCGTTGCTGCCGTCGGTCGCGCCGCCGCCGCCGGTCAACTCTTCGCCAGCCGAGTTGACTTTGATCATGCCGCTGAGATGTTCGAAGTAGATCCGCGCCCCATTGCCCTCGATTCCCAAAAGCGACTCGAGCGATTCGGCCCGCTCGGCATCGGCGGCGAACTGCTTCATCAGCGCCAACGCATTGGCGGGCGGTTCAACATGGTTCCGCTGCAACAAGGTGCGTTGATTGCGGATCTTGCCGGCGATCAAGGCGCGGGCGATCCGCAAGCAGGTGGCGGGATTGGCCGCCTGCTGGAACTGCCGCAAACGCAACTCGACGTTTCGAACGCCCAAGCCATGCGTGATTCCGTAGAACCAGCCACCTTGGGAGAAGTACGCGATCGGCACTTCCTGCTCGCATAACGCCTGGATGGCTTGCGTGGTGATCTGAATCCCGCCAAACAAGTTGACTTGGCACAGCTCTTGGATTCGCACCTCCTGCACCACTTTGTCCCGCTCTTTGACTCGCAACACCAAGCTCGATTTGCCCACGGTCAGTCCCTGCGTGTTCAGGTAGAGCGGGCGGAGATCGTCGCGGGCCGGCATCAATCGCCGCACCGCCGAATCACCGTCGCGGGCGGGTTCACCCTCCGAACGACAGAACCGAGTTTCGTCGGGCAGACAGATGGTCACGAGCGAGCAGCGCGGGCATTTGGGGCTGTCTTCCAGTGGCTGAGGGATGGAACCGGCGGCGGTCGCGAACGCCTGCTCGATCGAACGCTGAGCGAAGGCCAGGAGCGCGTCGTCCATCGCGACTCGGACGCGTTGTTTGGTCGCTCCGTAATAAATGACCCCCTCGCGGCAGTTGTAGCCGTTTTCCCGCAGCACAAGCGCCTGCGCGGCGAGTTGGACTCGATCGGGATCCCAGGCTTCCAGAGTTCCATCAACCGCTTCGCGGGGCCGTCCGCGTTTGTAATCGACGGGCGTCACATGGCCGTCACGGGCTTCGACCAGGTCCATTTTGGCGACGATGCGATAGGTATCGCTGGCGAGTTCGATCGAGCGGGCCTGGCAGGCGGCGCCATCCTCAACCAACTCGGTGGGTGGTGGCAGATCGTCCTCGGCTTGGTCGATTTTCGCGTGGCGAATGGCGCCCTCGACAGTCTCGACGTTATGCGCGAATTGCGACTCGACCCATTCGTAATAGAACAGTCGCGGACAATACACGAACTCGTTGAGCATTCGGGCAGGTAGATAATCGGGCAAAGCGGGTCGGGCGTGGGTTGCGGGAGTGTCGATGTGGATCATGGGTGGGCCATTCAGGGTAGAGTTAGGAACATTTCGTGGCGGGCGACGCTAGACGACGACACACGCATCATCGACCGGCGCGTACGGTTTTCCGAGCGCGGCGATGACACGGTCCCCGCGCCCCTCGGCGGGTCCCAGGTTGATAAACAGCACTTGGTCCTGGTCGCGATGAATGACGTTGCCGAGCAGTTCGCGACACCGGGCGAGATCGGTCGGCGTCATTTGACATTCGAAGACCGAGTACTGCAGATGGTCGCCAAAGTCGCGCATGGTGCGAAAGACTTTGCGGAGCCGTTTGTCATCGCAGATGTCGTAGCAAACGAGATAGGTGATTCGCATGGCGGAACCTCATCGCACTGGGCGTTTCGGACATCCATGACAAAAGAAGCGGCGTTTCCACGCCGCTGGTAGAGATGCAAACGCCAGTGTAAT
>JBIKVL010000854.1:0-2839 GCA_044356875.1 Pirellulaceae bacterium
GGCCGGTCTGAGCTATTCCGCGCGGGTCCGCCGCGCGGACTTCGATATGCGGGCGGACTTCTCGCCCACGCTGCGCGCGTTGATCGTGAAGGCGGCGCTGCGAGCCGGCGTCAATCCGCCCGCTGTCCCCGCCGACCCGCTCGTCGAAGCCGTGGCGCTCAAGAACACGAAGGGCCAATCGATCGCCTTGATCAATTGGGCCTACGCCTCCGACCGTTCGGGTCCACGGGGCGAACGCTTACAGCCGATCGCCGATTTGCGAGTCCGCTTGCCCACCGGATTGAAGACGACAAGCGTCCGATCCATTCGCCTCGGAGTCGACCTGCCTGTGGTGAACGGCGAGGTGGTCGTCCCGCGACTCGAAAAGGTCGACGTGCTCGCATGGCAGTGAACAAGTGAACCACACGCTGTCAACGAATATTCGTTTACCGCCAAGCCGAAGGCGCTGGCTCGGCCGCAAAGCGCGATCGCGGACTCCGAGCGGTTTCGTGCCGCCAAACCAGCCATCGCCTACGGCTCGGCGGTAAACGAGGACGGCGGTGAACGATTTAGCGGATCGGCGTGAGCCGCCCGGCCGCATTGGGATTCGGCGGCCAAGAGCCGGCGTTTCATCGTCAACCCCTGCGGGGCCGAATAGCCGCCCAGGTGTCCGCGAGCCCCGACCACTCGATGACATGGCACGATCAGCGGAAAACGATTGGTTGCCATCGCGTTGCCAACGGCCCGCGCTGCGCCCGGCGACCCTGCCTGAGTGGCCAACTCCGCGTAGCTCACGGTTCGCCCCGGCGGCACGGCGCGGCAGAGTTCAACCACTCGCCTCGTGAACGGACCAAGACGATCCAGTTCCAACGGCACGTCGGTGAATCGATCCTCGAACCGCCTTGCGAAAACGCTTAGCCTGCCCGCCAATTCGCGCAGCGCTAGTGGGCTGTCCGCCGATTCAATCTCCGCACCTAACAACTGCATTCCCAACTCCGCTTCAAACTCCGCTGCAGACTCCGCTGCAGACTCCATTCCTACACGCGCGTCGGGAGCAAGGATGTGAGTCTTTAATACGAACTCGGCCCGCGCGAACGTCTCGAGCGCCGCGGACGCCACTGCCGCGGAGTCGAACCCAAAACTGTTCCAGGCCAGTCGCTGGCCGCGCCACAGGCAAGCCATCCAACCGAGTTCGGTCGGAAAAACGACGGCCGAACTGTCCGGCCGGACCGTGGACTGGCGACCCATGGCGAAATAGCGTGGTGGCGACTGGTCGATCGCAGCCATAAAGAGGCTCGACTCACATGTAGCTGGGGTTCGCGAAAATGTCGGACTTGGCATACGGAACGCGCCGATTCTACAATTTCCAATAAAACAGCAGGGATTTGAGGAACCGTTCGAGATGTGGCACTACGAGATGTGGAACTAATGTCCGACACCGCCGAGCCGCCCCACAACGCGCCCAGGCCACTCGCCCCGTCGCCCACCGCGCCGCCGACCGACCACGAGCTTGTCGGAAGTGCGGCCGCGCCGCCAGTGCTTGGCCAAATGGCGTTGAGTATCCCGCAGACGGGCGATCCGCGAACGGGCACGCAGCGTTTCGGCACGCAGCGATTCGGCGCACAGCGATTCGGCACTCAGCGCTTCGGCGATCGTTTCGCTCGCCGGGGAAGTTTGGGATCCGCCGTCCTTCACGGCGTCGCGATCGCCGGATTGGCGCTCGGGCAACCCTGGTTGGATTGGCTGTGGGGACCGCCACTCGCGAAGCCCCGAAGCCTCCAGATTGTGGCTCAGGGGCCATGGCGCGGGCCGGTGTCCGACGACCCAGTGCTCGAATACGCGCTCGAAGTCGACCAAGCGCGGGAGCAAACTCGTGGCGAAAACAAGGCGGCGAAGAGTTCCCCATCGCAGACAATCGAAAGCGTGAAGGCCACTCCTGAAGGCCAGTCCCCGAAGCCACAACCCGCGGCGGACTCGGCGTTCGTTCCCGAAACGATCGTGCGGCGGCGCGTGGAACGGGCGATCGAGGAGGCGGACGAGGTCGGAACCGAAGAAAACTTGAAGCGGCTCGACCGCCTGTCCGGCCAATTGGAGAAAGTGGCGACGGACCAATCGGTCGCCGAACTGAATGAGAAACTAAAACGCTGGCTGGGAACCAAGCCCCGGGCGACGGAACCGGCCAAGGAACCGGTCGCGGGGCCGTTCGACATCGCGACTGCCCAAGTTCATGACGTGCGTCGCGAGGGCGATGACAAGACCATGTATCGTTACGTCGCCGTGTTGCTCGACGCCGAGGGCCGCCAGATGGATCAAGAGCTGGGCGCCGAGGAAGGCGAACAACTGTATCGCACCTTCCAACTGATCAAGAAGAATCCGCTCTTGGAAAAGGTCTATCGCCAAGTCGTCATGGGCTTGCTGGACAAACTCACGCAGCCTACGCCGTGAACCCGCCGTGAACCCGCCGTGAACCAGTCCTCAATCGGCCGAGAACCAGCCGTGAACCCGCTGTTAATCAGTCCTCCAGCAGCGGTCGCGTCCGACCGCTTCCGGACTAGGACGACTTCGGGAACTGGCTGCCGAACGCGTTCTGGAACCATTCGATCCCGCGGCGCATGACGCCCACTTCATTGCCCATCGTGGGCATCCGGCAGCCCAATTCCATCGCTCGGTCGCAGAATTTCGGATCGGGAACCACCGCTCCCCACGCCTTGCCATGCCGCTGGCAAGCGGCCGCCACTTTGCCAATCGCCTCCCACAAGATTTCCGAGTGGAACTGGCCGGGCACTCCCAGCGCGATCGAGAGGTCGGCCGGCCCGATGAACAACAGGTCGACCGCGTCGTTGGCCGCGATCGCGTCGGC
>JBIKVL010000856.1:0-2837 GCA_044356875.1 Pirellulaceae bacterium
CAATCGGCACGCCGCCGGCGGCAAGCCGGCCTTCTCGGGATTGCGGCCGAGGTACTGGATCGAATTCCATCGGTGTTCTCCGTCACGGAGGATGCGGTCATAGCTCTCGTCCTGCCATAGTGCGTCACTGAGTCCCAAGTCAGCATTGATCCGCCTCGCCGTATAGGACTTCCAACTGCCGATGATGTCTTCTAAATCGCCGTCGATCGACTGTAGCGGTCTCACGATGCAATGCACATGGTTGGACATGACGACACTGGCTCCCAGTTCATACCGGTCGCCATGAAAGTGATGCAGCGATGCGTCAACTCGCTGAGCAAAACGCGGTTCCTTCAGCACGCAGCTACCGTCTCCTTGATCGAGCCAATACTCCACACGTTCGAAAATCATGCGGGCCAACGCTTCCAACGCAGCTTTGTCTCGCGGCGGTGGATTTCGTCGTTCCCAATCCGCCTTCAGTCTTTCGAGTTCATGACGTCGGCTTTCCGGAATGGAGTCGGCGAGTCGAAAGGTAACGAAATAGGTCGCTCCTTGCTGACGCCAGTGGGGCATGTGACGTGTGTATACTCGCAACGGCAGGTCTTCTCGTAAGCCCTGGAACCCGGGCGGCACGTCGAGATTCCAGGTTGATGTCGCCATGTTTAATTCGGGGTTGGGAGGTCGTAGGACGGGCCTCCAGGCCCGTCCACACATAGTACACGGTCGTCATACTACAGTGTGTTTGCGGCGATGTAGGACGGGCCTCCAGGCCCGTCCACACGAAGCGATTTCGGACGGGCCTGGAGACCCGTCCACACGTAGTACACGGTCGTCATACTATAGTGTTTTTGCAGCGATGTAGGACGGGCCTCCAGGCCCGTCCACACGTGGTACACAGTCGTCATACTACAGTGTGTTTGCGGCGATGTAGGACGGGCCTCCAGGCCCGTCCACACGAAGCGATTTCGGACGGGCCTGGAGACCCGTCCTACGACAATCCTACGACCGACCTAAATTGCTCTACCCTAGCAACTCTTCCAGCGGGCCGCGCTGGTTGAAGTTCTTCAGTCCCGGATCGGCCATGCCGAAGCTGTCGCGCGACGAGCCGGCCAGGTGCAACAGCGTTACGTACATGTTGGCGATCGTGCGGTGGCCGGGCTGGCCGTAGCCGGGGTAATCGACGTAGCGGCTGCTTCAGCTTGCCACCGATGTTGCCGAGCACCACCATCGTACGCGGCCCGGCGCGTGAAATTCCGGTTGGCGCGTTTCGACTCGGCGTGTGCCCAGCCGATCGTCGCCGCCAAGCCCGCCGCATCGGGCCGCGGCTTCTCGTCGGGCGGCATCTCGCCCTTGGTGAGTTTCTCCACGATCGTCGCCCACCGCGCCCCGCTGGCGCTGGCCTTCATATCGGGATCAAGCGTCGTCAGATCCAATTCTCCCTCGGGATCTTTCGCGCCGTGACACTCGACGCAATGTTTGGCGAGAAACGGCTTGACCGACCGTTCGAACTCCACCCGGCTCTCGTCAGCGTTGGTGAACTTCAACTCAGCCGCGGATGCCAAGCTGCCGGAAAGTGCGAGCAGCAGCAAGCTGCCGGAAATCCGACTCGCGAAATCGGCCATAGGTTGCATGAAGGCTGTTCTCGCGGCTGGAAGGCGGGTAACGGGCATGGTGATTCGACGTGGCTGAGGCATCCTGCCCCAGCGGCTGCGGCGGAGAGCCACAGCCACATACGGACGAGCATCGGCGACCTTAGACTGCAATGGTTATTGGCCCAGGGGCCGAGAAACTTAGCAGCCTTTTCGCGAGCATTCCCTGATCGCCTTTACCGTTTGTCCGGTAGGCGTCCTCATGCACTCAACGCCCTCGCTACAAGCCGCGTCGAGCGACATGTCCGACTTCGGCTTCTTGCCCAAAGGACAGTCAACGCAGTGCTTGACTAAGGATTCGGTAGCGTCCTTTGTCGAAACGTGCGGGCTCGGCGCGGACATCGGAATCGACCGCTAACAGCGCGGTCCACGCCATCGTCCAGCAACAAGGTAAATTGGAACGACCACGCATTCGCTATTCACCTTCGATCCAGCTCCGGCGGCGGCAGAATACCCCCGTCACGGCTACACCAACTCGCGAATCTTCTCCCGGTTGTCGAGCACATACAGCGGTCGGCCGGCGAAGTTCGGGTACGTCAGAGCCGGGTTGATCCCGAGCACATTGTCATACAACGTTGCCAACATGCTCGACGGCGTGTACGGCGTCCCCACGGACCGCTCGGCTCCCCGCGTGGTCTGGCCAATCACTTGGCCCATCTTCAAGCCGCCGCCCGACACTAACCCAAACCCGACTTCATTCCAGTGATCTCGCCCCGCGCCGCTGCCATTGATCTTGGGCGTTCGCCCCATCTCGCCCCACACCACCACGGCGACGTCGTCCAGCAACCCGCGTTGCGACAGGTCGGTGATCAGGGCAAACAGGCTCTGGTCCAGGTCCGGCAGCAGCTTTCGCAGCGTTTTGAAATTATTGCCATGCGTATCCCACGGGCCGGCTTTGTCCCAGGTGTCTGGCTCCTTGTTCGCCGTCAACGTGACCACCGGCACACCAGCCTCGACGAGCCGCCGCGCCTGCAGGAATTGCTGACCCGCGTCGCCGTACAGTTCGCGCACCGACGCGGGTTCAAGGTTGATGTCGAACGCATCGCGAGCTTTCGACGACGTGACCATATCGAGCGCCAGCGACGCATAAGCATCCATCGCCCGCATACTGCCACGAGCGCCGTCCATGTCGCTTCGCAGCCGGTCGAGCGATCTGAGCAGTTGGCCGCGATCATCGAGCCGCTGCAACGATACGCCGTCGGGTCGCGA
>JBIKVL010000857.1:0-2836 GCA_044356875.1 Pirellulaceae bacterium
ATCAATAGCGGCTCGGTACACCAGGAACTCGCCAGCCAAGACAAAGACCTCGACAGTGCCCTGCCCCAACTGCGCTAACAAGGTTCGGCCGCCCTGCCCACTGCCGAGATGTCGTCTGGCAGATGCCGCCCAAGTCTGCGATCCACAACTCGCCGAACTAGGGCGGGATACCCCGCCCACTATTGCCGGCCGTCGTAATCAGCCACCGCGAACCGCAATGAGCAGTTGCCATGAGCAGCCGCCGCCCAGGCGCCTCAAACGGGCGGCGAACGCAGCAAGCGGGTCACTTTCAGCACGTCGACCAAGGCGTTAGGCACCCCGCACAAAGCCAGCTCGCAGCTTCCGTCGGCGATCGCTTCCAGCGTCTTCACGCCCGTCGCACGCGCCTTGAAAACCGGAAACGAGAGTTGTTTGACGGTGGGCTGCGCAGCTCCCTTAACACCGTCCCCCTGCGTATCGCCGGGCACGGTGTGCTTTTCCAACCAGCGTTTCTTCAACTTGATCAGCACAGTAACGAACACGCTCGCTTGAGATGGCGGCACGAAGTTTCCAAGATCGAGCAATGTCCGCGGATGGCACGCTTCCAGAACTTCCGAAAATTCGTGAGCCACTTGCTGCAAGGAAGACTCGTTCAGAGGCCCAACACGCTCGCCAAGCACCTCGACCACCGAATGGTGTGTCGCGTGCTCGACACGCAGGAACTGGAAGCCTTCCGAGGCGTCGCGGGCCAGCGTCAACGGCTCCTCAATCGCTCGCTCAACCGGCGGCGCAGCTTCCACCTTGGCTGGCGTTCCCAACTGACTCGGCACGCCATACAGGAAAATCCGATGACACTGCGAACAAAGGCAAGCGCGGACATGGCCGGCCGTTCGCGATTCCGCCCCCGAACGCACCCGATCGACGTCCGCCGTCGCGTAAAACCGAACGATCGTCTCCAGCGGTGGCCCCATCGGACCATCAGGCCCACGAGCCACCAGTTCAATGGAATGGAGTGCCCCCTTGCAGTCGGGGCAGCGTTCGGACGGACCAGCTGGATTAAGCGACATGCCGTCGGACAACCTGATCCAAAAGGAATGGGATTTCGCGCGTCCGCCGAGTGTAATCGAAAACGACGGATGCTTGCAAAGCCCATTCGCGGGGCGCCGCCGGCGAAAAGCGAGTTTTTTACAACGTCTTCAGGTACTCCAAGACGGCATTTTTTTCTTCGTCGGACAGGTCGTTCGGATAGAGGTGACCGGCGTTGCTCTTGCCGAACCGCCGGGTCTCGAAGTAACGGCGACGGTCCGCGTTTGAACGACGCCCTTCCACCGGCAATTCCGTGAACGTTTCCACGGCTAGGCCGACCCGCTGCGAGTCATATTCAGCGCCGCGCCGAGTCCAGACCGCTGGCCGATCGTCCGGACGCAGCAAATGCCAGAGCGTCGGCACCGATCCGTTGTGAAGATAAGGGGCCGACGCCCAAATGCCATCCAACGGCGGCGCTAGGTAGCCGCTCGGATTACGCTCGATTTTCTGCTCGCCAAAGTGGGCAAACCAACTCGACCCATAGCCTTCGCGATGCTCCGCCGACAGCGAGTCCAACCGAACCCGGTCGGTCTTCAACTCGTTAATCGGCACGACCACCTCGGGGTAGGTCTCCTTGTCGCCGTACGTCCCGTGGCAGCGGGCGCAGTGGTCGTTGAAGACGCGTTCGCCCCGGGTCGCCAGTGCCCGATCGATCGCGAACGGGTACGCGGGCGGTTCCAGCGATTCCAGATAAGCGTAAACATCCTCGTAGTCGCTTTCCCACTCGCGGAACTTTTCGGGCCCGTTCTGTCGGATCAACATGAACTGCATGAGGGCGCGATGTCCCTTCCGAGCGAATCCGTCGATGTAGATCTTGTCCCGCTTGCGGAAATGCCACCACGGGATCGCATCCATGTCGTGGTGCGTCATCGCCGGCGCTGGACGGTTCGCATGGAAGTTCAGTTCCGCGTCGCGAAACGCCATCAGAGCGACGCCGAACATCACGGCGTTCGTCGTGCCCACGTTTTTCCCCAGCGGCATAAAAACGGATCCCACGTCCATCCGCGACAGCGGCTTGCCCAACGCGACCTTTGCGGCGCGAGTCTCCTCCGTCAGCGTTTCCAACGCGAAATGCGCGTTCGGCAGCCCCGGCACCACCTTTCCCGCCACTTCGCCGCCATGGCACGCGAAGCAGTTCATGGTCCAGCGCCCCTCGCCGTCAACGACGTACTGCAGGGGCTTTCCCGAATTGTCTCCAGGACGCGGCGTCAGGCCATATCGCGCGAACGCCATCCGCCGCCGTTCGGCCGGTGTGGCCGCTTCCGCCTGGGTACGCAACGGCTCCGGCCACTGCCGCCACACTTCCGCGAAAATCGCGTCATCGAAGTCCGCCCCCAGGTACGCCTTTTCCGTGAGAAAACGATAGCCCCGTTCCGCCGCCGTCGGTGGTCGAGTTTCACCGGTCTCGCCAGCGCCGGGCGGTTTGCGGATCGCAGTCGGCTCCGACGCCAACGTCCGCCCATTTCCCAGCGACCAAGCTCCGACCGCCCAACAAACGCTGAAGCCGATGGCGATGCGTGCGATGGCAACCCAATCGGAATCGAGGCCTCCGCGAGCCAACCCCTGGAATCGTCGTCCGTACGTGTTTTGAGACATCTTGGCACACCCTGTCCGCAAGCGCACTTGTGGTGAACACGTTCCCACAGCACTATAGCGGACCGGCCACTGGCCGACCCATATCGTCCGCCATCTGGTTTCGCGATGGCTCCCGGCGCGACGAGCGGCAAGGGCGGTTGACGGTCGGGAACCATCGGGTTAGCGTTCGCCCGTT
>JBIKVL010000058.1:0-10264 GCA_044356875.1 Pirellulaceae bacterium
TCGATTTGGTTTCTATCAACGCCTGCAGGTGGTACTTCTTGTTCGTCTTGTCCTTGGCGCCGGGAAGCTTGTCGGTCTCGGGCGCCGAACCAAAACGCTCGGTGCCGTTAAAAACCGCCAGGAGACTATAGTAGTCTTTCGCCGTGAATGGATCCGTTTTGTGGTCATGACAGCGGGCGCAGCCAATCGTGATTCCCAAAAACACCGCGCCAGCCGTTGAGATGACATCGTCCAGTTGGTCGGCTCGATACTGCTTGATGGCCGCGTCCGTCTTTCCCATATTGTCGTCGTTGCTCGGCCCATTCCGGCAGAACCCCGTGGCGATCAGCGTTGTTTCATCGGCGTGCGGGACTTCGTCGCCCGCCAATTGTTCGGCGACGAATTGTGGATAAGGCTTATCTTCCATGAAGCTGCGAATTACATAGTCGCGGTACTTCCAAGCATAGGGGCGATCGAGATCATTATGAAACCCGCTGCTGTCGGCGTAACGGGCCAAGTCTAGCCAATGCCTGGCCCAACGCTCGCCGTAGTGGGGAGACGCCAAGAGGCGATCGACCAGTTGCTCGTAAGCTCGGGGTGAAGAGTCGGAGACGAACGCGGCCACCTCCGACGGCGTCGGCGGCAGGCCGATTAAATCGAATGTGACACGCCGAATCAGGGTCGCCGGATCCGCGGGCGGAGTCGGTTTCAATCCGGCCGACTCCAGTTTCCGCAAGATGAAGCGGTCGATGTCGTTCGTCACCCAATTCGAGTTGTTAACGGCAGGCGGCTCGGCTTTGGCAAGCGGTTGGAAGGCCCAGTGCGATTTCGCTTGGCCGAGCCGGGCTTCGATTCCCACCAGAGACTGTGCGTTTTTCTTCGGAAACGGAGCCCCGCTGCGGACCCATTTTTCGAGCGTGGCGATCTGTTCGGCGGACAGCTTTCGTTCCGGAGGCATGGCGAGGTCGCCATCCTGCCGAACCGCTTGGATGAGGAGCGACTTTTCTGGATCGCCGGGAATGATCGCGGGTCCTGTGTCGCCACCGCGAAGCAACGCTTCTTTCGAATCGAGCACCAAATTGCCGCGTTGCTTCGTTCCCGCGCCGTGACACTCCTGGCAGTGTTCCGCAAAGATTGGACGGATTCGCCGCTCGAAGAACTCGATCCCCTGATCCTCGGCGGTCGACGGAGTTTGCCCCGACGTGCCGTCCATCGGTCGTGCGGGGCGCGGCGCAGGCACTTCCGCTCGGATCATGGAGGCCGCGACCAGAGTGAGGGCGATGATCGTGGCAAGTTGCTTGTGATTCATGGAGTCACACCACCGCGTTCGGCGGATCGCAGGATGCCATGGCCACGCGAGCCCACGAAAACTTGGGGCGTTGGCGACATGGAATCGGGAATGGGCAATCGACGAGTTGGCGATGATTGTATCGGTGGTCCGCGCGGCGGGGGATAGAGGCGTTTTTGCCGGGCGGCTGATGTGGTTTTGATGAAAACCGAGGACATGATAAGACGAACGGCGCCGAGCGGCTCGGCACCGCGACGCCGAGCGTGTACCTGCGGCCCAGCCGTCGCCTACGGCTCGGCGGTAAACGACTTGGCGGAAATCGATGCTCTGCGGGAGGCCGGCCCAGCCTTCGCCTTCGGCTCGGCGGTAAACGAGTTGGCGGGAATCGATGCTCTGAGCGATCCTCAGCGGGATGGGGATGCGCCGCTCATCGGCCGCAGCGTGAACGCGATCAGACGAAGGTTGCCGTGGGACTCGGGGGCGGCGGATGTCATCCGAAGTCCCTGCCGGGAAAGCTCGGCGGTCAGTTGCCGCACGAGATAGGCGGCGAGTTCGCCGTCGCCACGAACCACGATCAGGCCGCCGCCACGCTTTTGCAGTTGCTCGACGGTCGCCGCCGCCAACCGCGGACTGGCGAGCGTCGCTAGCGGAAGGATCGCCGTATCGGATGGCAGACGCGAGGCGTACGTGTCGAGCGGAAAACGGCAAAAACGCACGAGCCGCTCTCGCGACTCGCTGGCCTCTTCCCTTTCGTCCACCTTCAACCGATGGTCCTCGACCAACGCGGGAAACAAGAGCACCGGCACACGTTTTTCGGTCAGCAAGCCGTTCAAGCGTTCGATCAACGCCGACCATCGCTCATCGCGCTGGCTCGGCCACACGCCCGTCTCCAACCATGGTCGCAGCATGTCGTGCCGCGCGACGATAACCGTTAGCACGATCGCCACAAGCAGCCCCTGGGCGGCCCGACGGGGCAACGCCGCCAGCGCGATCGCCGGCACCATCGGCAGTAGCGTCGCCGAAACGATGAGGTACCGATACCGGAGCACCTGCGCGATGTCGCAGGCGGTCGCGATCCAGGCGAGCAGCCAGGGCACGACGATCATCAGCGCGATTCGCCCAACGGGAAAAAGCTCGACGCCCCGCGCCCTAGGACGATGTCCCAACCAGAGGCGCTGAAGCGTGGTGGCGACGACAACCGCCAACGGGACGAGCGCCATTCCGTACCAGTCGAACATCGTCCACGGATCGTCGGCCGACAAGGTCCGCGACCAATCCGCCCGATGGCTCGCCACGGAATTCAGATGGGGGAGCGCCGGCAAACAAGCCGTCAGCAACAGGCCGTAATCGAGGAGCAGACGGCGGAAATGAACTGTCCGCGATGAAGACATCGGAGCCGCAGACTGGTCTTCCGCCCGGTAGACGCGGGCGATCGCGAGCCAGCCAAAATCGGCGAGCGTTTCCGCCACGAGCACGAGCGCGGTCGTGTAGTGCGTGTAGAACATCAGTCCGCCCGTCGCGATCCAGGCGGCGCGCCATACTCGATGGCGGAACATCGACATACTAGGCGTTCGCGTGGCCAGCCAGCAGATCAAGTGCAACAACGCGACGACTTGGAGGGTGGCGTAGGCGCGAGCCTCGGTGGCGTAGAACGCGAAACGTGGATCGAGCGCGGCGAGCGCGGCGGCGAAGACCGCGGGACCGGCAAGTCCCGTCAGACGTCGCGCGGCGGCATACGTCAGTAGCGGCACCGCAAGCCCCGCCAGCAGCGACGGCAACCGCAATCGCCACGGGTTGGTGGCGTTAACGCGACCGTCCACCTCGGCCCCTCGCGTGGTCAGCCACGGCAGGTAGAACCACAGCGGAGCTTGATTGCCGTCGCGGGCGTTTTCCGCGAGACGCTCGCTCCCCTGCCCCACGACCCAGCTCGTATGCAATTCGTCTACCCACAGCGGTTCGCTGGCGAGCGGCCAGCGGAGCGCGGCGGCGAGCACGACGAGGATAGCCAACGCCCCGACCAGTCGGCGACGGCGTGGGGTCGAGTTGTCTTGGCCCTGAGTTGGCGATTCACCAGCATCGTTCGGGGTCGGCGACGGGCGTTTGGCGGCGGATTTCACAGAGCGCCCGCATCGATCGAGCGGGCCAGCAGTTCATCGGCGACCGATTCGATATGGCGGGCCGTGAGCGTATCAAGTTCCTCTGCGAAGCCGACGAGCAACGCTAGGTCGGCGAGTCGGTTGATCCGCCGCGGCACGCCTTGGCTGGCGTCGTGCAGGCATTCGACGGCTTCCGGCGCTAAAATCGTCCGCGACGCGCCCGCGGCCTTCATGCGATAGGCGACATAGCCCATCGTCTGCTCGAGCGTGAACCGGGGAAGCAAGCATTTCAAGTCGATGCGGTCTTCCAGTTCGGGAATGCGTTGCAATGTAGTTAGTAGCGACGGCAAGCCAATCAGCAGCAAGGTCGCCACCGGTCGTCCCTGGTGCTGGAAGTTCAGCAGCAGGCGGATCGTGTCGAGCGTCTCGGGATCGCGGATGAGGTGGGCCTCGTCGAGCGCGAGGATGGCATGGCGTCCTTTGCGGGCGTTCTCGACGAGCGCCGCGTGAAGACGCCGCACGCTCTGTTCGATGTTCGGCACGCTGCCGCGAAATCCACGTTCGGCCGGCGAGTTGTCGGGTTCGATCGCCATTACGGACGCGAGTTCGGTGGCGAGATACGCCAATAACTGATCGGCCGGCATTTGGGGAAAGACCAGATGCACCAAGGGGCCAGCCGCCTCGGGCAACTGGGCAGCCAACTGCTGGACGAGGAGCGTTTTGCCAAGTCCCGATGGACCCGCGATCAAGGCGGCCGACCGGCGGTTTTCGAGCGCGTACCGCAGGCGGAACAGCGCGCCCTGATGCACTTCGCTCGGATAATAAAACCGGGAATCGTTCGACGCCTCGAACGGCCGCGCGGTCAACTGCCAGTGGCTTTCATACATCGCGAATGCTCCGATGAATCGTTGAAGTTGTCGACCACGCCGACGATCGGCAATCCGGCTTGATGCAGTTCCCGAGCGATGAGCAGGACTTGGTCCGCCCCCGTGATTCGGACATCGCGGAGCAGCAAGACGCCGTCGAGCGGACTATCGGCCCCGCCTTGCAAACCGCGTTTCAAGGCGTCGGTCAGCGGCCCCATATCCAGCAAGCACAGATCGAAGTGCCGACGCAGCGTGCGGAACACTCGCACAGCGGTCGGCGCGTTCCAGTGGAATGTCGATTGTTTGGCGGAGCCGACAAGCGGAAAAAGATGAAATCCGTCGGCGGGACAATTCACCGCCGCCTCGCCGAGCGGCGCGTCGCCCACGACGCAGTCGACCCAGGTAGCGTCGATCGCCACTTCGGCGGCCGACGAGAGTCGCGGGTTTTCCAGATCGGCATCCAGGAGCGCGACGCGCAGGCCGGCCGCCACGGCGGCCCGCGCCAGTCCTGCGGCGACCGTGGTCCGGCCTTCGCGTCGAATCAAACTCGTCACCCCAAGCACGAGCGGGCCCGGCCAAGTTTGTCCGTCGGCCGAACCACCCTGCGTTGCCGCTCGCCACCGCGCAATGGCGGCAAGCAATTCCGGTCCGGACTCGTCACGGAGCCGATCGCACACGTCACTCCAGGGCAATTCATCCGCTTCCCAGGCAGCGACGAACGGAAGTTTCGACGACGCCTCAACGCTTTTCGACGCAGAAGATGGGTAGAAGGCCTCTGTCGTAGCCGCTGGACTTCGCGGCGCGGCCACAGGCTCCGCCACGGAGATCGCGGTGGAAGGCAACGTGGGAAAAATCGACATGAACTCGGCGGATGGCGTCGCCGCGATGGCCTGCGGCCCGCTGTCCGGAGACGGGGCCGATGGCAGCGCGTGAGCTGACGGCAGCGAGTGAGCTGGCGGCAGCGAGTGAGCTGGCGGCAGCGGGTGAGCTGACGGCAGCGGGTGAGCTGACGGCAGCGGGTGAGCTGACGGCGTGCTGGCGACACGCGGGATGCCGATGTGCGGTCCCGGGATGTTGGCGTTCCGGTCCCGTTCGTAGGCCCTGAGGAAAGCTTGGTTGAGCGTGGTCATCGCGGTGCTCCGGGGCGCGTCGGCAGATTGTCGCCGACTCGCGGGTAGCTGTCGCCAGCGTTCGTAGGAACGACGCTGGGGCCGACTTCAGGATTGGTTGTCGGGTACTGGTAGCGTTGCGGGCTGGTCGACGGATAGACCGGCGGTCGGGCCGGCGCCATCGTGAACGGAGCGTCTTGATCCATGGAAGTGATCGGAGTCTGACCCATCGCCGCAGGGTTGGTAGAGCCCTCTCCAAAGGAACTCGGATTCTGCGGGCCGGCCAGCGGAGCGGTGGCAGGAATTCGCGGCGGGAGTTCGCCCGAATTGATGTTTGCGTCGCCCCTACCGACGCCTTGCTGCTGAACCGATGCGGGGGTTCCCGGCAGCGCGTTCGCGGACGCATGCGCGGACGGCGGCGCGTTGTGCTCCGCGGCAGCGTTGTTCGTCGCGGGCGCGTTGTTCGTCGCGGGCGCGTTGTTCGTCGCGGGCGCGTTGTTCGCCGCGGCGAACAGGGGCGCGGGCGGCGCCGTCTGGGCCTCGTTCTTTTCGGTTGTCGAATCCCGTTTGCCGCTCGACCACCACGCGGAGATCGCGACGACGAGGGTCGCGGTAACCACCATCACCACCCCTTGCAGTGCGAGTCGCTGCCACTCCGGCATGTTCTCCCAGCGCTTGCGGGAGTTATTGGGAGTCTCTCCAAGAGACTGGGATGCGGACACTTGGGATGCGGGCGCTTGGGATGCGGGCGCTCGGGATGCGGGCGATTGGGACGTGGACACTAGCGACGCGGGGGCTTTCGTCTCGGCTGAATCGCTCATGGGGCGTTCGAAACGAGATGTTTGCGGGGAAGGCACGACTGCCGATGGCATGGCAACTGTCATGGCCGATGGCACGGCAGACGTCCTAGCCGGGGTCACGTTCAACGTGGCTTCCGGCGTCGCTCTCGGCGTCTCTTCAGGCGGCGCTTTTGTTGGCGCACTAGAGGGTCCGGTCGATGGTCCAGAACCCGCGTTCACCGGCGATTCATACCGAGCCGCAACGACGCGCGGGGTGATGTCCTGTGGGTCTCGGGCCGGAGTCATCGCGCGGGGCGGTCGCGGAGGCGGAGGCAACTGCGGCAGTGCCGAGGGCAGATTCGTCGGCAGATTCGCCGGTACGATTGCGGGCTGAGTCGCGGGTTGAGGCACGGGCCGAGACGTGGACTGAGTTGGGGCGTTTGGCGTTGTCAGCCTTGTGGCCGGGGTTTTCGCGACGTTGGCGGGTGGGAAATGCGGCGCTGGGGGACCCGCGTGGGCCGGCGACGCGCGATGCGAGACCTGGGCTGGGAGCGGCGTAGGCGGGTGGCTCGGGTGGAAGTCGGGAATACGAGCGATAACAGCGACGCGATAACAGGGCTCGTTGTTGCCCTCATCCGCCGCTGGGCTGGTCATGGGAGTACCCGAGTCCGCGAGCGGCGCGACGCGGCGGACGGCCGCTCGCGGAATCCTGGCCGTTCGTGAGACTCCGGCTGTGGGCGCTGCGCCGGCGGCATGCGCTGCGCCGGCCTCGGGCGATGCGCCGGCCGCACCGCGACCCGGGAGCGCCGCGGCAGTTCGGGGAGAATGCGTGGAGTAGGCCATGGCAGTACCTCGCCAAGGAGCGAACCTGAGTCCCGCCGACGGGGCGATTCCTGGTTGTTATCGGTTCCGGATTCGCGGTACTTGAGTTTTAGGCGGACTTTAACGAAGACATTGACCGTGCCGAATTGGCAGGACGATCCGGGGGGGACTGCGTCGCGGCCGAACGCGGTTACGCGGCGGCGTAACGGCGTGGCAGACGCTCGCGCGAGGTTGGCCCGACGTTGGCTATTCGGATTTGGGTCAACGGGTTACTATTCGAAATCCAGTCTGGCGGCGGGCGAGCTTCGTGAGCCAACTACCCATCGCTTCGTCTCGCTGTTCGTCCGGCCGTCCCAAGTTCCTATCCGCTCAACGTTTGGAAATTGATTTCGCCCATGAGTCTTTCTTCCGCCACGGTGCTCGAGGAGTTGCTCGACAAACGGATTCTGGTGCTGGACGGGGCCATGGGCACGATGATCCAGGCGTTGCGGCTGGACGAGGCGGCCGTGCGTGGCGAGCGGTTTCGTGACCACCCGAAGGACCTGAGCCGCTTTTCCGACATCCTCTGCCTTACCTGTCCTGACGAGATTACGGAGATTCACCGCAAGTATTTGGAGGCGGGCGCGGACATCGTCGAAACGAACACCTTCGGCGCGAGCGCGATCGGGATGGACGAGTTCGCGTTGGCGCCCGAGTTGGTCCGCGAGATCAACCTAGCGGCGGCGAAATGCGCGCGGCGGGCGGTCGAACTGATCGGGCGGGCGGGCGACAAGCGGCCGCGGTTCGTCGCCGGTTCGATTGGTCCGACCGCCAAGCAGATGACGATTTCGACCAAGGTGGACGACCCGAGCTACCGCGCGGTGACGTACGAGCAGATGGTCGAATCGTACTATGAACAGGTCGCGGCGCTGCTCGACGGCGGTGTCGACCTCCTGTTGCCGGAGACCGTGATCGACACGCTGAATCTGAAGGCCTGCCTGTTCGCGATCGCCAAGTGTTTTGAGGATCGGGGAACGCGGGTGCCCGTCATCGTTTCGGGCACATTCAATCAGGCGGGAGTGACATTCGTATCGAGCCAGTCGGTCGAGGCGTTTTGGAATTCGGTGTCGCATTTCCCGCTGCTGGCGGTGGGGATGAATTGCGCGCTCGGCCCTGAGCTAATGCGGCCGCATCTGGAAGAGCTGTCGCAGGTTTCCACGACGCGGATCAGCTGTTATCCCAACGCGGGCCTGCCCAATGAGATGGGGCAGTACGATCTGGGACCGGCGCGGATGGCGGAGATGGTGGGCGAGTTCGCGGCCAACGGCTGGTTGAACATCGTGGGCGGGTGCTGCGGCACGACGCCGGCGCACATTCGCGCGATCGCCGATCGCGTCGCCAACGTCAAGCCGCACCAGCGGCACGCGGCGTCGCCCTGGTTGCGTTTGAGCGGAACGCTGCCGTTCGCCATGCGGCCCGAGACGACCTTCACAATGGTCGGCGAGCGGACGAATGTCACGGGCTCGCGGGCCTTCGCCAACTTGGTGCGGAACGGCAAGTACGAAGAGGCGGTGGAGATCGCTCGGCAGCAGGTGGCCAACGGCGCGTCGATCATCGACATCAACATGGACGACGCGCTGCTCGACGGGCCGGCCGCCATGACCAAGTACCTCAATCTGTTAGCGGGCGAACGCGAGGTCGCGCAGGTGCCGGTGATGATCGACAGTTCCCGCTGGGAAGTGCTGGAGGCGGGCCTGCGGTGCGTGCAAGGCAAGGCGATCGTCAATTCGCTGAGTTTGAAGGACGGCGAGGACGAGTTTTTGCGGCGAGCGAGGCTGGTTCGTCGCTACGGCGCGGCGGCGGTGGTGATGGCGTTCGACGAGGGTGGCCAAGCGGTCGAGACGGATCACAAGGTGCGGATTTGCCAGCGGGCTTTCAAGCTACTGACGGAGCGGGCCGGATTTCCAGCGGAAGACATTATCTTCGACCCCAATATCCTGACGGTCGCGACGGGTATCGACGAGCACAACGACTACGCCGTGAATTTCATCGAGGCGACGCGGCGGATCAAGCAGACGTGTCCGGGCGCGCGGGTCAGCGGCGGCGTGAGCAACATTTCCTTTTCGTTTCGCGGCAACGATCTGGTTCGCGAGGCGATGCATGCGGCGTTCCTGTATCACGCGATCCGCGCGGGGATGGACATGGGGATCGTCAACGCCGGCCAGTTGGCGGTGTACGAGGAGATCCCCGCCGAGCTTCGCGACCGCGTGGAGGACGTGCTGTTCAATCGTCGGCAGGACGCCACGGAGCGATTGATCGAGTACGCCGCCCAGGTGAAGGGCAAAGGCAAGGCGGCGGCGGGCGAGGATTTGGCGTGGCGGGAAGAGCCGCTCGAGAAGCGGCTGCAGCACGCGCTCCTGCAAGGCGTCGACCGGTTCCTGGAACCCGATCTGGAAGAGGCGCGCGGCAAATATAGCCGCTGTTTGCGGATCATCGAAGGACCGTTGATGGACGGCATGTCGGTGGTCGGCGACTTGTTCGGCGCTGGAAAAATGTTCCTGCCGCAGGTCGTCAAGTCGGCCCGCGTGATGAAGAAGGCGGTCGCCTTCCTGCTGCCGCACATGGAGCGGGAGAAGGCCGAGGCGGGTGAAGCGGCCCAACAGGCCCGTGGCAAAGTGCTGTTGGCGACCGTCAAGGGCGATGTCCACGACATCGGCAAGAACATCGTCGGCGTGGTGCTCGGCTGCAACAACTTCGAGGTGCTCGACCTGGGAGTGATGGTGCCATGCGAACGGATTCTACAGACGGCGGTGGCCGAGAATGTCGACATCATTGGACTATCGGGGCTGATCACGCCCAGTCTCGATGAGATGGTCCACGTGGCGAAGGAGATGGAGCGGCTGGGTATCGAGCGGCCGCTGCTGATCGGCGGAGCGACGACCAGCGCCAAGCACACGGCGGTCAAGATCGCGCCGAAGTTCCGCCATCCGGTGGTCCATGTGCTGGACGCATCCCGCAGCGTCGGCGTGGTCGAAAAACTGCTGAGCGGCACGCTGCGGGGCGAATTCGTTCGCGAGAACCAGCGTCTGCAGCGGCAGTTGGTCGAGTCTTACGAGAAGCGGCAGGTGACGCTCGCGCCGTACGCGGAAGCACGCGCGAAGGCGTTCCACACCGATTGGAGCGCAACGCGCATCGATCGTCCGTCGTTCCTCGGCCCGCGCGTGCTCCGCGATATTCCCCTTACGACGCTAGCGCCGTTTATCGACTGGTCGCCGTTCTTCTCGTCCTGGGAGCTCAAAGGCAAGTTCCCGCGAATCTTCGACGACCCCACGGTCGGGACTCACGC
>JBIKVL010000858.1:0-2827 GCA_044356875.1 Pirellulaceae bacterium
CGCGGCAGACTCGAACGCGGGAGACTCAGGCGCGGCAGACTCGAACGCGGGGGACTCGGGCGCGGGGGACTCGGGCGCGGGGGACTCGGGCGCGGGGGTCGCCGAGCTCGCACCGCGTGTCGCCGAGCGGCTGTTGATCGACGCGATTCCGGACATGCTGGCGGCGGGACCGATCGCGGCGGTGAGCTGCGGTTCCTTGGGACGCGGCCAGTTGGCGAAAGCATTCGCGGTGGCGGCTCCCACCGCCGATGTCGCGGTGAATTTCCTCGACCTGCATCAGATGCGGATGGCGCAAGCGGGAGTCCAGGGAACTCGACCGAGTTTCCATTGCGAACCGGATGATCCGGCGGCCGCCGGTTCGCTCGACTGCGTCGCCTTGCCGCTTTCCGCCAGCGGCGACGCCGAACTGACGCTCGACCGGCTGCAAGCCGCGCACGTCGCCTTGCGGATCGGCGGCCGCCTGTGGGCTGCGACCGACAATCCCCGCGACCGTTGGTTGCGGGGTGAATTGGAAAAGCTGTGGGAACGCGTGAAAGTCCGCCCCATGGGCGACGGCGTCGTGTACCACGCGGCCAAGACCAAGGCGTTGAAAAAGCTGAAAGACCGTGTCTGTTGGTTCGCGTTTCGCGATGGCGACCGTTTGTTGCGGGTCGCCTCGCGGCCGGGCGTCTTCAGCCATCGACATCTCGATACGGGCGCTCGCTGTCTGCTGGAAACGATGGAAATCGCGGCGGGCATGCGGGTCTTCGAGCCGGGTTGCGGAGCGGGCCCGGTGGCGTGCGCGGCGGCGGCCCGCGCTCCGGACGTGCATGTTTTCGCCATCGATTCGAATCCCCGAGCTGTCCAATGCGCCCGCTGGTCAGCCGCCGCCAACGGTTTGTCGGGCGTGACGGTGGCGCTAAACGCCGACGGCGACTGCGATGTCCCGGGTAGCTACGACCTGGCGCTCGCCAATCCGCCGTACTACAGCCATGGGCAGATCAGCCGATTGTTCATCGACGGATCGCGGCGGGCGTTGCGATCTGGCGGCGTCCTGCTGTCGGTTACGAAGGACCCGGGTTGGTACCTCGAATCCTTACCTCCGGATTTCGCCGACATCGAAGTCTTGGCCGTCCGCGCCTACTTTGTGATTCGCGCTCGACGCCGCTGAGCCGTACACACGCTATTTCATCGCCGCGTCAAAGAATTCCTTGAGTCGCGCGACGACATCCGGGTGTTCCGGGGCGACATCGATTTGCTCGGCCGGATCGTTCTTCAAATCGAACAATTGCATCGCGGCCGCGGCGACGCCTGTGCGCACACCTGGGTATAGGTTCGGCTGAGGCTGTTCGAGCGGCGCGAGGATGGTTTTGCCGTCCGGTCCGCGCGGGTCGATCCATGGACCGACGCGCTGCGAAGCTCCGAGAAACGGGTCCTTCGCGGGAAGAACGTGCAGCTTCCATCTTCCGTCGCGAACAAAGGCCAGTCGCGGGCCCTGCGCGCCGACCATGGCGGGATGCTCGCTCTTCGCCGTCGGGGATGTGAACAGAGGCATGAGATCCCGACCATCGATCACTCGGTCCGGCGGACCATCGATGCCGGCGAGTTTCAGGACGGTCGGAAAAATATCCATCGTGACGGCCAGTTCATGGCTGACGTTTCCCGCGGGGATTTTTCCCGGCCACCGCGCGATGCAGGGAACGCGATGTCCGCCTTCGTAAGTGCTGCCCTTCATGCCGCGCAGGCCGCCAGCGCTGCCTCCGTACCAAGGACCGTTATCGCTCGTGAACAGCACGAAGGTGTTGTCGTCGAGCCGCAATTCTTTCAGTTTCGCGAACAGTTGCCCGATCCCCGCATCCAACTCCGCGATCACTTCGCCATACAGTCCCAGTTGCGTTTGTTTGTAAAACTTGTCGGATGCCGCCAACGGCTTATGCGGCATTGCATGAGGCAAATAAAGAAAGAACGGACGCGAACGATTCTGTTCGATAAACGCGAGCGCGCGGTCGGTGTACCGCTGCGTGAGCTTCGTTTGATCGAGCGGAAACTCGGCGTCGGGTCGAGTGCCTTCAAAAAGCTTCACGGGCCGCATATCGTTCGAGTAAGGAATGCCAAAGTAGCTATCGAAGCCGCGCTGTGTCGGCAGCCACTCGGGCCGAGCGTGGCCAAGGTGCCATTTGCCAACGATCGTGGTGGCGTACCCCGCCTTTTGGAACAATTGCCCAAGTGTGATCTCAGTCTCCGGCAGATGTGTCATGTCCGCGACTGGACCGCCGTCGGGGGCCGGGTTCGACGGCATGCCGCACCGAAACGGGTAGCGTCCCGTGAGCAACGCCGCGCGGGTTGGCGCGCAGAAGGGGATGGGCGTGTTGAACTGAGTGAGCCGAGCCCCCTCGGCCGCCATCCGGTCCAAGTGGGGCGTTTTGAACTTCGGGTGCCCGTAGCAGGCCAAGTCGCCATAGCCCAGGTCATCCGCCAGGATGACGATGACATTGGGTGGCGCGGCCATGACGCTCGCGACCACGCCGAAGAGGATGCAACTGGCCGCCAACGCTAATCGCAGTATCGGCATGAGGATACGTTCCGCTGGTGAATTGCCGTCGACAGATGGCACGGCGCAAGACGGTGACTATCACGCGCGTCGCAATCTAGCAGCAGAGATTGGAAAAACAAACCAACCGGTGGCGTTGAGCACCCGCCCTCATCAGCCGAGCCGCGCTAGCGGCCGGTTATCGGCGGAAGTGGCATGAACCGACCGATAACCGGCCGCTTGCGCTGACCCGGCTGATGAACCGGCCGCTCGCGCTGACCCGGCTGATGAACCGCGCCGCGTGCCCTCATCAGCCGA